>NZ_DEPM01000061.1:20599-22692 GCF_002358775.1 Martelella sp. UBA3392 | reverse complement strand
GCAACGCTCTCGGCGGGCGAGACGGTGAAGATCGTTTCGCAGTAACGAGGCCGATCGCCGTCCCTGCGCGGACAGCCTGCATCAGGCTCCGGTCATTCGATCGGGTAGGCCGAACAGCAAGCCGTGCGATCGCGCTTCAAGCGATCGCGAGTTCTCCGGTGTTTTCGGATGTCATCGCCATCTTCAGCTTTTCAAGCGCCCGGTTTTCGATCTGGCGGACGCGTTCCTTGGAGATGCCGAGCTCGGCGCCGAGTTCGGCGAGCGTGGCGCTGTCGTCGGCCAGCTTGCGGGCGCGGATCACGCGGTTTTCCCGCGCGGTCAGCTTGGTCAGCGCGCGCTTCAGCCGGAGATGAAGCCTCTCGCCGTCGATAATGCCGGAAACCTGCTCTTCCGGCAGCGGTGCGTCGCAGACCAGAAGATCGATCCGCTCGGTGCCCTCCTCGCCATCATTGCCGACGGGGGCCTGAAGCGATGCGTCATTGCCGGAAAGCCGGGCGTCCATGACCTGCACGTCCGAGACCGAGACGCCGAGACTGGCGGCGATCTCCTCGTAGATTGCCTGTGAGCTCATGCTCCGGTCGCGCGCGGCAATCTTGGCGCGCAGGCGACGAAGCTTGAAGAACAGGGCTTTCTGGGTGGAACTGGTGCCACCGCGCACGATCGACCAGTTGCGCAGCACGTAATCCTGCATCGAGGCCCGGACCCACCAGCTTGCGTAAGTCGAAAACCTGACGCCGCGCTGATGATCGAACCGGGCGGCCGCCTCCAGAAGGCCGACATAGCCCTCCTGCACCAGATCGGCCTTGGGAAGGCCGAAGCCGCGAAACTTGCCGGCCATCGAGACCACCAGCCGCAGATGCGCCATGGCGATATCATCGCGCGCATCGCTGTCGTCCTGCACCCGCCAGCGGGTGGCGAGCTCGGTTTCCTGTTCGCGTGAGAGATAGGGCGCTGCCATTGCTGCGCTGGCAATGCGGTGGTCCTGTACGTCGATATCCATGGCGTGGCTCCCGGAAGGCGCGTTGTTTGGGCCAACGAGTGCTTCGGGACGGCGTCAGGCGCATCCCCTTGCTCCTCGAAAATATCAACGCAGAGCAAGGCCATTTAGTTCAACATGGAATTCATTTTTTCATAAAAAAGGGCTGGATCATAAAAAAATCCGGCCTAAAAGACCGGATTTTTCATTCGATACGCTGCTGGAAGCGCCTTGATCAGGCCGCTTCCTCGCGGGCGTCGTCTTCGTCTTCCGCCGCCTTGCCGCGCTTGGGACCCTTGGCAAGGTGGGTTTCGATCAGACGGACAGACTCGGTGTCCGACATTTTGTTGACGGCGGCGATTTCGCGCGCCATGCGGTCAAGCGCCGCCTCATAGAGCTGGCGTTCGGAATAGGACTGCTCGGGCTGGTTCTCGGCGCGGTAAAGATCGCGCACCACCTCGGCGATCGAGATCAGGTCACCGGAATTGATCTTTGCGTCATATTCCTGCGCGCGGCGCGACCACATGGTGCGCTTCACGCGGGCCTTGCCCTGCACAACCTTCAGCGCGCGCTCGACGAAATCGGTCTCCGACAGCTTGCGCATGCCGATGCTCATGGCCTTGGCCACGGGCACTTTCAGGCGCATCTTGTCCTTGTCGAATTCGATAACGAAGAGCTCGAGCTTCATGCCGGCCACTTCCTGCTCCTCGATCGCGCTGATCATGCCAACGCCGTGGGCAGGGTAGACGATCGACTCGCCGGGCTTAAAACCGTGGCGGCCGGCAGGTTTTTTCTGTTGTACTGTCATAGGCTTTCAAAAACTCCCTGTTACGCATCCGGCGGGCGCCGGTTCCGGACATGCATGATCCGGAGGGTGGGGCAACGGAGGTTGCCACCCACTGTTTCCATCGAACGGGCAACGAAAAGCGACACGAAATCGTGATCTGAAGACAAAGGCCTTCAAAAAAATTCCGATTATTCGACGTTTGGGTTGATTTCTTTCTTCGGCTTTTAAGACAAAGCTGCCGTTTTATGGGTCAGTGCCAATTATATAGCATGTCACACAGCAGAAATCAATGAGCCGTACACCCGTGACGTGTCGTCACCGGCGGGAGGG
>NZ_DEPM01000061.1:0-20269 GCF_002358775.1 Martelella sp. UBA3392 | reverse complement strand
GGTCCATGGCCGACACGTAACCGAATTGGGAGGCTTCGCCAAGCCCAAAATTGTGCCCCGGCCGGAAAAAATCGGCGCTTGTTGACGATGCCTCAATCACCGGGGCGCGTCAGTTTCCGGCGGGCGGAGCGTCGCTCAGTCACCCGTGCCGGGCTTGTCGGAGAAGAATTTCTCGAACTTGTTTTCGACGCCATCCATCTCCTCCGCCTCGGGCAGCGGCTCTTTCTTGATGGTGATGTTGGGCCAGGATTCGGAAAAATCGGCGTTCAGCTTCAACCACTTGTCGAGGCCGGGCTCGGTGTCGGGCTTGATCGCCTCGGCGGGACATTCCGGCTCGCACACGCCGCAATCAATGCATTCATCGGGATGGATGACGAGGAAGTTCTCGCCCTCGTAAAAACAGTCCACCGGGCAGACTTCGACACAATCGGTATATTTGCACTTGATGCAATTATCGGTCACGACATAGGTCATGAAAGACTCCAGAAAAACGGCCGGCGCGCGCCCTTTGAAACCGAAAAACGGTTCGCCGCAGGCTTCGCAACCATGAACTTATGCCCGGAAGTACCGGCTTTCAAACGGCCGGGCAAGACCATTTCATGCTCGAAACCGGGGCGTGACGGGTAGAACTTTCCAAACCCGCGCCGGCAATTCAGTCGCCGCGCAGTTTCGAAAGGTCGCGGCGCTCCTTCTTGGTCGGACGACCGGAGCCCGGAACCCGCTGGGCCTGTTCGAAGGCGTTGAGCTTGGCGCGCGCTTCCGGCGGCGGGCTGATATCCTCGTAGAGCGTCTGCGCTTCGGCAAACGGTCCCCGCCTTGTGCCGGCCGCGCGCACGATCACATGGACATCGCGCCGTTCCAGCGCGACGACGAGCTTGTCGCCATCGCCGACATCGACGCTCGGGCGGATCACACGCGACCCGTTGAGCCGGACATGGCCGTCGCGCACCAGTTTCTGCGCCAGCGAGCGCGATTTGACGATGCGCGCGAAGAACAGCCATTTGTCGATGCGCTGTCGTGTCGCGGCCTCGTCCATGGCTCTAGCGCTTCATCTGCGCCTTCAGCGCGGCGAGCTTGGCAAACGGCGAATCGGGATCGATCGGCTTTTCCTTCTCGCGGCGCGGCGGACGCTGGTTGGCATGATCGTCGTTGCGATCGCGGCGCGGCCCCTTGCCGCCCTTGCCGCCTTTGCCGCCCTTTCCACCCCGGTCGTTCTTGCCGAAACGCTCGCCATCGCCGCGGTTCTCACCGGCTTCTCCGCCCTTGCGGCCGCCCTGCTGCCCGCGCCCGCGACCGTCGCCGCGCTGCTGGCCGCGGCCCTGCTGGGGGCGGGCGTTGCGTTCGTTACGACCGGCCTGACGCCAGAGAAGAACCGGCTTGGCTTCTTCTTCCGTCTTGTCTTCGCCGGTGGTCTCGCCGGTCTCTTGCGCCTTTTCGGCGGCAGGAGCCTCGTCGGCGCTCGCCACTGCCGGCTCTTCAGCCGGCGTCGCGGCCTGGTGCGTGGTTTCAGCTTCGGCGGCCTCCGTTTCCGCCGGCGCGGCTTCGGCGTCAGCGGCCTCGGTCGCACTGGATTCCTCGATCGCCTTCGATGCGCTGGTGGCTTCTTCGGCAGGCTTTTCGGCTTCGGCAGGCTTTTCCGCGACGGCCTTCTTGGCGACGGTTTCCACCGTCACGCCGCTCGGGGCCTGGCGGGCGGCCTTTTCGGCGTCGCGCGCGGCCTGGATTTCGGCAAGCGTGGTGACCTCTTCCTCCGAAGCGATGTCGGCGCGATAACCGAGACCCTTGAGGATTTCCTCCATGTCGTCGGCGGTGGCGCCCAGGATCGACATCATCGCCGGCGTGGTGACAAAGCGGCGACCGTCGAACGCGCCTTCCGGCCGGGGCGAACCGCCTTCCGGCTTCCACTGCGTCAGCGGACGGATCAGATCGGCGAGACGCTCGAGAATGTCGATGCGCACGGCGCGCTTTCCGAGGAAGCGGAAACCGGCGAGCTTGTAGAATTCGCGTTCGAACGTCGGGTCGGTGACAACCGAGGTGCGGCCGGCGGCCAGCACGGAGATCAGGTCGCCATAGCCCGGTTTGTCGATCCCGTCATTCTTCAGCGCCCACAGCAGCGTGATCATCTCCGCCGGAGCGGGCTTCAGAAGCGCAGGCATGAATACGTGATAGGCCCCGAACCGCACGCCGTAGCGGCGCAGCGAGGCGCGCGCATCCTGATCCAGCGACTTCACCTCATTGGCGACATCACGGCGGAACAGCACGCCGTAAGCCTCGACGAGCTGAAAGGCGAGACCGCGGGCAATGCCTTCGAGATCTTCTGCATTGGCGAGATCGTCGAGCGGCTTCAACACGGTCTGGATCTGGTGGTTGACGTAGCGCTCGATACGGGCGGCGACATGATCGCGCGCCGGACCGGTCAACTGCTCGTCGGCCAGCACGATCACGCGCGGGCGCAACACGTTGTCGGAGGCGACCAGTCGCGCCACCGGATCGCCGAGCCAGCGCACGGTGCCCGACGCATCAAGTGCCAGGTCGCCATTGCCCGAGGCGTGCAGCCGCGCGGCCCGCGCCTCGAACTCCAGCGCGAGCGCCTTCAGCGCCGCCGCTTCGATCGCCTTGGCATCGGGACCCTCGGCCCCGGACACGGCTTTGAAACGGAAGCCCGCCAGTTCCCCCACATGATGTCCTTCCACAAAGACATCACCATTCACGCTCACTTCAGCTTCAAGCATCGCATTCTCTCTCAGGCGCTTCATCAGCACAGATGTCCTGCGGTCAACGAAGCGTTTCGTCAACCTCTCATGCAGCGCATCTGACAGCCGATCCTCGATTTTCCGTGTCTTTTCCTGCCAGTGTGTCGGATCGGCAAGCCATCCGGGCCGGTTGGAAACATAAGTCCATGTTCTGATCTGGGCAATCCGCGCCGACAACGTATCGATTTCTCCATCGATCCGGTCGGCGTGTTTTACCTGCTTTGCCAGAAAATCCTCGTCCACCGTGCCGTGCTGGACAAGGTCCAGATAGAGCGAGGCGATCAGCTCGGCATGCTGGGCGGGGGTGATCCGGCGATAATCCGGCAGCGCGCAGGCTTCCCACAAAAGCTCGATGCGGGCGCGGCGGTCTGCCTTGCCGGCAACGTCGGGATTGCGCGCCAGAAACTCGAGCGCGCGCTGGTCGACCGCCGGCAGGGCCCGCGTCAGGCCCGGCACGCGCGGCACGTCGTCAAGGCTCGCCTTCAGGTTGTCGAGAGAGGTGAAATCGAGCGCCTTGGAGCGCCATTGCAGCACCCGGACGGGATCGAACTGGTGCGATTGCAGCCGTTCCACCAGCTCATCATCGAACGGTGCGACCCGGCTGGTGACGCCGAACGTGCCGTCGCGCATGTGGCGGCCGGCGCGGCCGGCGATCTGGCCGAGCTCGCCGGGATTGAGGTTGCGGTATTGATGGCCGTCGAACTTGCGATCCTGGGCAAAGGCGACGTGGTCGACATCGAGATTGAGCCCCATGCCGATTGCATCGGTCGCCACCAGATATTCGACGTCGCCATTCTGGTAGAGCTCGACCTGGGCATTGCGGGTGCGTGGCGAAAGCGCGCCCAGCACCACCGCCGCCCCGCCGCGCTGGCGACGGATCAGCTCGGCGATCGCATAGACCTCCTCGGTGGAAAAGGCGACGACGGCGGAACGCCGCGGCAGTCGGGTGATCCGTTTCTGGCCGGCATAGAAAAGCTGCGACAGGCGCGGCCGTTCGACCACGGAAATGCCGGGAAGCAGTTTCTGCAGGATCGGCCGCATGGTCGCCGAGCCGAGAAGCAGCGTCTCCTCGCGTCCGCGCAGATGCAGGATACGGTCGGTGAAGATGTGGCCGCGCTCCAAGTCGCCGGCAAGTTGCACCTCGTCGATGGCGACGAAAGCGACATCGGCCTCGCGCGGCATGGCTTCCACGGTGCAGACGCTGAAGCGCGCCTTGGGCGGGGCGATCTTCTCCTCGCCGGTGATCAGCGCGACATTGTTGACGCCGACGCGCTCGACGATGCGGGTATAGACCTCGCGCGCCAGAAGGCGCAGCGGCAGGCCGATGACGCCGGAGGAATGCGCCACCATGCGCTCGATCGCGAAATGGGTCTTGCCGGTATTGGTCGGACCGAGCATCGCGGTCACGCCGCGCCCGCTCAAGATCATTGCTTCAGAATTCAATGTCCGGTCCCGAATGATGTGGTCGGGGCCAAAATCTCGCCCCCGACGGTCTTTCATATCCGCACGGGCCGGCTCCATCGGCCCGCAGCGGTCGCTCGCCTATAGATGGCCCGCCCATCGCCGACAAGCAAGAGGGCCGCGCGATTTCAGCCGCGAAAACGCCCTTTCATTAAGTTTTGGAACAGATGCGAACGAATCACAGACGAATCGCTGACTCTGCTGTTTTCCCGGTTTGTTCACGGCTAGATGTTGCGGAAACGCTTCGTGCGCGGTCCACATCTGGATTCGGATTTCTTGCGGGATCATAGCGAAAGGCCGGATTCGGCCATCGCGTTAACCATTTGCCTCAACAGCAGGCCCGCTTGGCGCAGGTCATCGAGACAGGAACGGCTGACGGGCAGGCGGCCGCCGGCGGTGGTTTCAACGAACACCTTGCCGTTCTCGCGCCGGACGGCGGAAACGGCATCGAGCGCAACCCAGTGGGAGCGGTGGATTTGCAGGCCCGCTACCGGCGCGGTCTCCTCGATCGCGTCCTTCAGCCGGATCAGCAGCATGTGGCGGCCCGCGCCGGTGGTGACCTCGACATAATGATCGCTGACGCTGAGCGAGACCAGCGGTCCGTGCCTTTCGACCGGCAGGCGCGCGAGCAGCCGCGGCGGTTGGGGCCTTTGCGGCTCCTCGGTTTCCGCCGGCTTGTCGCGCGCCAGAAGCTCCATTGCCGCAACGGCGGCGGTTGCGATGATAAAGGCATGGGTCGCGGTCGCGGCAATTGCAGACGGCGCGAGCGCCGCAATGCCTTCGACCGCGATCGTGACGGGCAGCACCGCGACGGTGGCGGCAAGGCCCGCGACAAGAATAACGGCCACAAGCGCGAAATGGCGCGGCGTCCGGCGGGCTCTCAGGTGAAACCGCGTCCACTTTGCAAAAAAATGCGCCGCCCAATAGGTCAAAAACGTGGTCGCCGCCCAGAAGGCGAAGCGCCCGGCGAGCGAAAACGCCGATTGCGTATCGAAGGGGCCGGACCAGGCGAGCACGGCGGCGAGGATAAGAAGCAGGCCATGCACCCGCCAATTGGCAAGATCGCGCTGCATCTGGCGAAGCGTGAATTGCAGGCCGCTGTCATTCGCGAAGTTTTCGCGCAGTTCGTTCATTCCCTGTTTTCCCGATGGCTCGGAATGTTATGGCAGCGGCCAAGGTTATCGTTTCCCCAAGATGAAAGGAACAGCGGAAATGCTTATCGACATTATCACCGGTACGCCTCTTTACGTCTGGCTCATCCTGGCGCTGCTCGTCTATCGCGGCGTGAAGCGGCTTTATCCGCGCGACGTTCATCTGCGTGCGTTCGTGATCCTGCCGCTCCTGTTTCTGTTTCTCGCCGGTCACCGGCTGGCTACGCTTGACTACACCCATGCGGTGCTTGTCGGGCTCGTCGGCGGCCTGGTTGTCGGCGCGTTGCTGACGGTCATGCTGCGGCCGCAGGATCGGCTTTCCTATGCCGGCGGGGATAGCGCCCATGTCGAGGGCGAATGGCACACGCTGGCGATGGTCCTGGCGCTGTTTGCCGCGCTTTATGCGCAGAATGCCGGCCTCGCCGTAAACCCGGCGCTTGCCAACAACGTGCCGTTCATGCTCGCGGTCAACGCCGTGATCGGCCTTGCCACCGGCTTTTCCACCGGGCGCGCCGCGGCCTATCTGCTCAAGGTAAAGAGGCTCGCAAACGCCGGTGAAAGCGCTCCCCGTTAACTTTCGGGCCAAAGCCGGAACGAATCAGCGACGAATCGCTTACCCGTCGATTTTCCGGTTTTGTTCACCGCTAGATATGGTGCGGGAAGGATTTGTTAACCATATATTTCAAGCGGTTGGCGCTGCCCGCGCGCGCAGCCGTTAACCTTTTCCACGCCGCCTTCGGAAGATGGGCTGGGAACAAAATTTTGCCCGACCGCGTTTAGGCTGCGAACATCTGAACGGAGAGGGCAATCACATGCTGGGCACCATTCTTCTCATTATTCTGATATTGCTGCTGATCGGCGCGCTGCCGCGTTGGGGTTATTCGACCAACTGGGGCTACGGGCCGTCCGGCGGTCTCGGCCTCGTGCTGCTGATCGTCATAATCCTGCTTCTGGCAGGCTATATCTGACAAAGACCAAAGATAATTGGAGACATGACCGCATGAAAAAGACCGTTCTCGCCATCGCAATCCTTCTTCCGCTTGCAGCATGCAGCACGCAGCAGCGCAACGCCACAATCGGTGGTGGCCTGGGCGTAGCGACGGGCGCCGCCGTGACGGGCAACACGACCGGTGCTGTTGCCGGGGGGCTTATCGGCGCTGGCGTCGGCGCTGCAACCGCAAGGTAATCCAGGATTGCCCCGGCAAGGTCATTCATGCCGGGGCCATCTAAAGCGGCGCGCGCCTCGGGCTGTCGCGTCAAGATCGGCTCGAAGCATCCCCCCGCTCGTCGATCCAGGCGTCGCTATTTGCGACGCCTTTTCTTTTGCGCTCAGGCGCGTTCCACGCACATCGCAACGCCCATGCCGCCGCCGATGCAAAGCGTGGCGAGACCCTTTTTCGCATCGCGCCGGCGCATTTCGTAAAGCAGGGTCGTCAACACCCGCGCGCCGGACGCGCCGATCGGATGGCCGAGCGCGATCGCCCCGCCATTGACATTGACCTTTTCCGGATCGAGCGCCAGTTCGCGCACCACCGCGCAGGCCTGCGCCGCGAATGCTTCGTTGGCCTCGATCAGGTCGAGATCGCCGACTTCCCAGCCGGCCCTCGCCAGCGCCTTCTGCGATGCCGGGATCGGGCCCGTGCCCATGACCTGCGGATCGACGCCCGCCGTTGCCCAAGAGACGATCCGCGCCAGCGGCGCGATGCCGCGCCTTTGAGCATTGGCCGCGTCCATCAGCACCAGCGCCGCCGCGCCGTCATTGATGCCGGAGGCGTTGCCGGCGGTCACGCTGCCGCCATCCATGAAGGCCGGGCGCAGGCGCTCGAGCGCGTGCGGGGTCATGCCCTCGCGGATGCCTTCATCCTGATCGACCACCACCTCGGATTTGCGGGCGGCAACCGTGACCCGCACGATCTCGTCGGCGAAGCGGCCGGCGGCGCGGGCGGCCTCGGCGCGGTTTTGCGAGCGGGCGGCATAATCGTCCTGCACCGCCCGGGTCAGGCCCCAGCGCTCGGCGATGTTTTCCGCCGTCACGCCCATGTGATAGCCATAGAATGCGTCGACCAGCCCATCCTTCAGCATGGTGTCGACCATGGCGGCGTCGCCCATTCGCGTTGCGCTGCGAAGATGGGCGCAATGCGGCGACAGCGACATCGATTCCTGTCCGCCCGCCACCACGATCTCGGCATCGCCGGCAAGGATCTGCTGCATGCCGAGCGCGACCGCCCTGAGCCCCGACCCGCAGAGCTGGTTGATGACGAAGGCGGTTTTCTCAAAAGGCATGCCGGCGGCCATCGCCGCCTGTCGGGCGGGGTTCTGGCCGGCGCCTGCCGTCAGCACCTGGCCGAGGATCGCCTCATCGACGTCCACCGGCGAAACGCCCGCGCGGGCAAGCGCTTCGGCGATCGCCACCGCCCCCAGCTCATGGGCGGGCACGCTGGAAAGCGCGCCGCCCAGAACGCCGATCGGCGTGCGCGCCGCGCCTGCAATAACAATGGCCGAACCGGACATGTTTCTCTCTCCCCGTTTCATGATAGCGGCAATGTGCAGAAGCCGGTTTGCGAAGTCAAACGGGCCGCCGCCGCCGCTTTGCCGCGCAGGAAAGGCCCCGCCGCCGGCGTCGCTGCATTGCGACAAAATCATTGTACCGGGGCCGGTTTTGAGGTTACATCAAGGCGGGAAGAGGAAACAGATCGCGGGAGGAGGCACAATGCCCGTAAGCGACGGACCAACAATCATCAAGAAATATGCCAACCGCCGGCTCTACAACACCGGCACCAGCAGCTACGTCACGCTGGAAGACCTGGCCGACATGGTGAAAAGAGGAGAGGATTTCACCGTGAAGGACGCCAGGGCCGGCGACGACATCACCCATACCGTGCTGACCCAGATCATCTTCGAACAGGAGGCGAAGTCCGATCAGGCGATCCTGCCGGTTTCATTCCTGCGCGAGATCATCGGCTATTACGGCGACCAGATGCAGGCCATGCTGCCGGGCTTTCTCGACAACGCCATGAAGGCGTTTTCCGAGCAGCAGAGCCATATGCGCGAGCAGATGGACAAGGCGCTCTACGCCAATCCGCTGAAACGCGAATATTACCGCAAGGAAGAGGCCGCGCGTCAGGCCGGCCTCGGCGCCACCAGCTACCGCGCCGCGGCAGACGAGGAAGACCTCGATGGCATGCACACTGCGGCCGCCGGCGACCTCGACGACCTGCGCCGCCAGTTGCGGGTGCTGCAGGACCGTATCGACAATATGTGAGCGACGCCGGGCGGAAACGCCCGGCCATGAAATGCGCCGCAACAAAAAAGCCGCCCCTTGGGACGGCTTTTTTCAATTCAGCGGAAATGCTGCCTGATGGATCAGGCGCTTTCCTTCGGCGTCAGAACCTGGCGGCCGCGATACATACCGGTCTTAAGATCGATATGGTGCGGACGGCGCAGTTCGCCGGAATTCTTGTCTTCGACATAGGTCGGAGCCTTGAGAGCGTCGGCAGCACGGCGCATACCGCGCTTGGACGGGGTCGTTTTTCTTTTCGGTACAGCCATTGGACTACTCCACTTGGGGCGCAAGGCACAATCATCGGCGGGTGAAACCACCGCAAGATCGCCCTTGGAATTCTTGAAATTTGGCGC
Source organism: Martelella sp. UBA3392 (assembly GCF_002358775.1). Lineage (NCBI taxonomy): Bacteria > Pseudomonadati > Pseudomonadota > Alphaproteobacteria > Hyphomicrobiales > Aurantimonadaceae > Martelella > Martelella sp. UBA3392. Next base: position 11,268 of record NZ_DEPM01000061.1, on the reverse strand, counting down.
GCTTATACAGGGCAATCCGGGGTTTGACCAGTCCCCCCGGCATTTTTTTGACTCATTGGGAAGCCGGGCGGAAACTTGGCGGAGACCGGGCTCAGACTTCGTCTTCCGGAACCACCCAGCTTTCGGCAAGCGCGCCGTCACGCCAGCGCTGGAAAGCCGGCACGCTTCTGATCGCGGTCATATAGGCGAGCGCGGTCGGATTGTCGGTAAGTTCATAGACCTCGAACCGGTTGACCACCGGCGCATACATCGCATCGGCCGCCGAAAAAGACCCGAACAGGAAAGGCCCACCGGAGGTCTCGAGCGCGTCGGCCCACAGCGTTTCGATGCGCCGGACATCGGCTTTGACGGCGTCATCCACGGCAAGCGGGGCGGGTTTGCGGCCGAAATTCATCGGGCAGGCCCCGCGCAGCGCCCGGAAGCCGGCATGCATTTCGGCCGAGAGGGCCCGCGCCGCCGCCCGCTCCACCCTGTCGGCGGGCCAGAGCTGGGCTTCGGGATAAAGCTCGGCGACATATTCGATGATCGCCAGCGATTCCCAAACACGAAACTTGCCGTGATGCAGCACCGGCACCTGACCCACGGGCGAGACCTCGCGAAAGCGCGGATTGCCGGCGGGAAAATCGAACGGGATCAGTACTTCCTTGAACGGAATGCCGGCAGCCTCCATCGCCAGCCACGGCCGCAGCGACCAGGAGGAATACTTCTTGTTGCCGATATAAAGCGTCAGATCGCTCATGCTTCACCCTTCCGTTTGCGCCGGAGTTAACCGCATTTCCCCGCCCCGCGCCAACAACAATGTCGAATGTCAGTCATAAAGGCAGGTGATATAGGCGCCCGAGCGCCCGGCCAGCCGCTCCACCCTGGCGGCGAGGTTCTGCATATGTCGGCTCGGGGCGGCGGCCTGCCGGCCCACCGGATCGGGCAGCGACACGGCGAGCAGCGCGGCCTGCCGCGCCGTCAGGTCCGAAGCCGAGACGCCGAACTGTTCGCGCGCCGCCGCCTCGATGCCGAAGGTTTCCGGCCCCCATTGCGCGATGTTGAGGTAGATTTCCATGATCCGCTTCTTCGGCCAGACGATGTCGGCGGAGATCGCCAGCGGCAGTTCCAGCGCCTTGCGCAGATAGGAGCGGCTGTTCCAGAGATAGAGGTTCTTCACCGTCTGCATCGGTATCGTGCTCGCCCCGCGCACGGCCTTGCCGGCCAGCGCATCCTCGACCACGGCCTTGTACTCGCCCCAGTCGATGCCGTCGTGATTGCAGAACTGCCCGTCCTCCGACATCATCACCGATTGCACCAGCACCGGCGCGATCTCGTCGAAGGGCACCCATTGCCGGTCGTAGCCGGTAAAAAGCCGGGCCATCATCGGCACCGAAACCGGATGGACGAAGGACGGCCGGTAGAGCGGCAGCAGCAGATACGGCAAAAGCACGATCACGATGATTGCGATCACGCCATAGCGGATCAGGCGGCGAAACAGTGACCGGCGGGGAGCCTCATCCTCATCGTCTTCCGGCATGTCGTCGTCGCGCATCGGTTCATTAGCTTTCGTGAAATCCGCCCCTTCCATAGCGTGATGCGGCCGCCAAGAAAAGCCGTGGCGCCCGTGCATGGACGCACGCGCGAAACCGCTTGAACGCCGCGCGCCCCCATGCCAAGACATGGCCCCATGTCAGAGACCGAATTCACCATCCGCCTTGAAAGCGCCCGCAAGGACGTCGAAGCCTGCCTCGACCGACTGCTCGGCCCCGAACCGCTTGAAGGCGAAACCGCACGGCCGGCAACGCTGATGGCGGCGATCCGCCACGGCGTGCTGAACGGCGGCAAGCGCTTCCGCCCGTTTCTGGTGATCGAGACCACCCGGCTTCTCGGTGGGCCGGCGGATGCTGCGCTCAGGGTGGCCGCGGCGCTGGAATGCATCCACTGCTACTCGCTGATCCATGACGACCTGCCGGCCATGGATGACGACGATCTGCGCCGGGGGCGGCCGACCGTGCACAAGGCCTTTGACGAGGCCGCCGCGATTCTTGCCGGCGACAGCCTGCTGACGCTCGCCTTCGATATCATCGCCGATGATGCGACCGGGCTTGAACCCGCCGCCCGTCTTGCCCTTGTCAGCGCGCTGTCGCGGGCGGCGGGCATTGGCGGCATGGCGGGCGGTCAGGCGCTCGATCTGGCGGCGGAAAAATCTCCGCCGGATGAGGCTGGCATCGTCACCCTGCAGGCGATGAAGACCGGCGCGCTGATCCGGTTTGGAGCGGAGGCCGGCGCGATCATTGCCGGCGCCGGGGCGGACGCGCGCGCCCGGCTTGCCCGGTTCGGCGCGGTGATCGGCCTCGCCTTTCAGCTTGCCGACGATCTTCTCGATCTGAGGGCCGATGCCGAAACCATGGGCAAGGCGACCGGCAAGGATGCCGGGCGCGGCAAGGGCACGCTGGTGTCGCTTCACGGCACGGACTGGGCTGAGCGCCGCCTGTCGGAACTGGTCGAAGAGGCCGAGGCCCTGCTTAGCCCCTTCGGTGCGCGGGCGGCAACGCTGATCGCCGCCGCCCGCTTCGTGGCCTCACGCGAGAACTGAGGTCTGCGCGTGTCGGATTAAGGCCGCGCTCAGTCGTTGCCGATGATGCGGTTGCGCCCGGCCTCCTTGGCGTCGTAGAGGCGCTGGTCGGCCTCGGCGATGAAGCGATCGAGCGTGTCGGGTTCACCGGGAACGGCGGAATAAAATCCTATACTCACCGTCAACGGTTGGGCGTAATCGTCATGGCGCACCGGGCTCGCCTCCACTTTGGCGCGCAAATCCTCGAGGAAAGCGCGGATTTCCTCCGGTCCGCCCGCGATGTGATAGGCGATGAACTCCTCTCCGCCGTAACGCGCGACCATGTCGTCCGCTCTCTGGAAGTGGGACCGGAAGACTGCGGCGAGATGTTCCAGACAGGCATCGCCGAAGACGTGGCCCATCCGGTCGTTGATCGGCTTGAAATGGTCGACGTCGAGCATGGTTAGGGTAAAGCGCTCGCCGTCGCGCCGGCATTGTTCAAAGGCGACTTCGGCGCGCGCGATGAAATGGGTCCGGTTGTAGAGCCCGGTCAACCCATCGGTGATGGAGGACTGTTGCAGCAGATCGTTGGCCGTGTTCAGCGCCCTGTTGAGCAGTCGTAACTTGCGGACCCAGTACAGGAAAACGAGGAACACGACGGCGATCAGTGCCGCGGTGGCGAACAACAGCCGGTAGTCGATCGCGCGCTTGAACGGCGCCAGCTTCTGGCGGTTGAGAATCCGGTCGACCTCGACGGGATCGAGCGTGGCGATCAGCTTTTCGAAAATATCGCCGAGGGCCGGCTCGTCGGCCGCCGTGGCCGCGACCACCTGGACGTTCTCCGAAATCCGGCCGGAGATCTTGATGTCGTTGGTATCCTTGGCGGCGATCAGATAGACGAGCGTGTCGAGCGGGCCGACGACGGCGTCGAGCTCGCCGTCGAGGACAGCATCAAGCCCCTCGCTCTCGCTGTCCAGCGGAACGATCGTAACGTCGGGATAGCGCGCCTTCAGCACCGCAAGTGGTGCATGTCTGGAGACCATGCCGACGCGCTGTCCGGCCAGATTGCGCATGCTTTCCACGAACGGCGCCTGTAGCGGGCTTGCCACCGCGAGCGCCATTTCGAGATAGGAGGGCGCCAGTTCGAAGTCGTTTGCGGAAAAATCGACATTGACGACGAAGGGCAGCACGTCGCAATCGGCAAGGGCGGCCTCACGCTCGCTGTCTGAAGTGAGCGCCACGGGCTGAATCTGCCAGGAGAACTCGCCGTTCTCACCCAGAAGCGCAAGGATATCGGCAATCGCTCCGGTGAAATCGCCGTCGCGTTCGATCATGGTATAAGGCGGCGATCGCGGATCGACGCAGACCCTGAGCGGCCCTCTGTCGTGCAGATAATCGCGTTCGTCTTCGTCGAGCACGGCGCGGCGGCGATCGATCCCGGCCAGCGGCGGACCGAGCCAGCGGTTTTCCATCTCCTGCCAGCGCGCAAGCGGGATCGAGGCGAGCGAGCGGTCGATGATGCTTTCGAGATATGGATATTTCGGCGAGACGCCGAAGCGCAGATCCTCGCGCTCGACCCCGTCCATCAGGAATTCGCCGCCGATCTGGATATTGATCAGCCCATCGCGGCGGATGATGGAATTGCCATTGCTCAGCGAAGCGATGGCGACGTCGATCTCGCCGTCGGCCAGCGCGTGGATCAGCGCTTCCTGGCCATCGAACTGGCGCACGTCGTCAAACCGCGCCGAAACCGCATCGGCGTAATAGATGTCGCGGCCGATCCCGATCCGCTTGCCGTCGAGATCGGCGATGTCGCGATAAGGCCCGAAGCCGGAGCGCACGAACACCGCATTGGGGATGCGATGATATTCGTCGGAAAACAGCGTGAATTCGCTGCGTTCCTCGGTGCGGGAGATATTGGTGATGATATCGAGGTCGCCGGATTTGAAGCGCTGCAGCAATTTCGCCCAGTTGTCGTAGACCGGCTCGAACGAGAGGCCGGTGCTGGCGCTGATATACTGGGCAAGATCGACGGCAAGGCCCTGGCCGCGACCGTTCTCGAGATAGCTGAAGGGCTGGTAATCGATGATGAAGCCGATCGAGAGCGTCGGCGCTTCCTCGATGAAGGCCTGCTCCTCCGGCAACAGCCGCAGCAGGCCGCCATTGCTGGTGCGCCCCGTGCGGTAGCTCAGCCAGCGGTCGGTGATCTCGTCCAGGGTTTCGGGCGGCAACGCCAGCACGGCCTTTTTCAGGATCGACGACAGAAGCGCGGCCTCGCCGGCCTGATCGAGGACGCCGAGGCGGAAGTCTTCCAGTGACACCGCTGTCAACGGCAGCGCGCCGGCGGCCGCCACATTGGTGAAACCGTTCTCGCGGATGAAGAAATTCCCGGTCAGCTCGGCGGCGAGCGCGCCGTCCACCCAGCCGAAGGCGACCGCCGCCATCAGATCGCGATAGGTCGCATATTCCTGGAGCTGGAATCCGGCATCCTTGAGCGCGTTGGCATAGTAGATGTCGCGGATCACGCCGATCCGCCGCGCTTTCAGCGCCTCCGTGTCGGCGAGATCGCCGAGCGGGCGGTCGACATTTTCGAACAATATCGTGCGACGCAGATGGTAGGGGTCGGTGAAGAGAATGAACGGGGCCCGCTCCTCGGTGAAGGAGATGTCGGCGATCACGTCAAGCCCGCCCTGGCGGAACTGGCCGTAGATTTCCGGCCACGAGCCCAGCCGGACCGCGAAATCGAGACCGGTCATTCCGGAGATCGCGTCCAGCACGTCCACCGACCAGCCCATGATCTTGCCATTGAGGTAGAAGGAATACGGCTCGTTGTCGGCCACGAGCCCGATGGTCGCCACGCGGTGAGCGGCGATATAGGCCCGCTCCTCATCGGTCAGGTCGACCGGTTCGGCCGCAAGCGGACTGGCGGCAAGGGAGGTGATCAGCAGGATGAAGGCGAAGACCGGCTTGGTCATCTTCTGGAAAAAACGGCCGGCCGATTGCCGGGCGTCGCTCAAACAGATTTCATCCATGCTGCCTTCTCAATTCATGCCTCGCCGTTTCCCTTCGACATCAAATAGCACAGAACCGGCCCGGATCGATATTCCTGCTGACGCATGGCTCCTGTAATTCATGGCGTTGTGACAGTTCTCTTTTACGATCATTCGTGTTTGCATGCGCCGGATGCCCGATTCTTCGGCAGGGCTGTGGAGAATGACATGGACTGTATCTTGCTGGGCGTGCCGGTCGAGTGCGGCTCGGGGCGCAAGGGCTGCAATATGGGGCCCAACGGGTTGAGAGCCGCGGGCCTTGCTGAGGCGCTGAGGGGGCTCGGCCATACCGTGCGCGATCTCGGCGATCTGACGCCTGCCGCCGAACGCGCCGTCTCCCATCCCAACGCCAAGCTCAAGGCCTTGAGCGAAACCGTGTCCTGGCTCGATGCGCTGGTCGAAAAGGCCTTCGAAATTTCCGCGGACGGCCTGCCGATCTTCATGGGCGGCGATCACGTGATGGCGGCGGCAAGCGTCGCCGGCGTTGCGCGGCGGGCGCAGGAAGAGGGCCGACCGCTTTTCGTGCTGTGGCTCGATGCCCATACGGATTTCCACACGCTCGAGACGACCGACAGCGGCAATCTGCACGGCACGCCGGCCGCCTATTTCACCGGCCAGCCGGGTTTCGAGGGCGTGTTTCCGCCGCTCGCCGCGCCGGTCGATCCGAAAAATGTCTGCATGATCGGCATCCGCAGCGTCGATCCGGCCGAACGCGCGACGATCCGCAATGCGGGCGTCACCGTGCATGACATGCGCGCGATCGACCCGCAGCTACGGCTGAAGCCGCCCGCAACACAAAGGCCAAGCCGGGTGCCCCCCTCAGCCGCTGCCGATGATCATGCCGGCGGCCAGCACCAGGCCGCCGCCCAGCACGACCTGGAAGGCGGCGCGCATGAACGGAGTTTCCATATATTTGTTCTGGATGAAGGCGATCGCCCAGAGCTCGAAGAACACGACGACAATGGCGATGATCGTCGCGGTCCAGAAGTCCGGAATAAGATAGGGTAGCGCGTGGCCGAGCCCGCCAAGCGTGGTCATCACGCCGGAGGCGATGCCGCGCTTGATCGGCGAGCCGCGGCCCGAAAGCTTGCCGTCGTCATGGGCCGCCTCGGTGAAGCCCATGGAAATGCCGGCGCCGACGGCGGCCGACAGGCCGATCAGGAAGGTCTGCCAGGTATCCTGCGTGGCGAAGGCGGCGGCGAAGATCGGCGCCAGCGTCGAAACCGAACCGTCCATCAGCCCGGCAAGGCCCGGCTGCACCCAGGTCAGCAGGAACTGGCGGTGCTCCTTGGCGGCCTCCTCGTCGCGCACGCCTTCCGGCGCGTGTTTCTCGGTCAGCGTCTCGGCGAGCTCCTCATGCGCCTCCTCGGCGATGGCTAGATCGCCGAGCAGCTTGCGGGTATCGGCGTCGGAAACCTCGTTCATGGCGGCGCGGTAGAAGCGCTGGGCCTGTTCCTCCATCAGCACCGACTGGCGGCGGATCTTGTCCAGCGACAGCGTCTTCATCAGCCAGTCGGGCCGGCGTTCGATGAAGCCGCGCACATGCTCGCGCCGGACCAGCGGTATGTCATCGCCGAAGCGGCGCTTGAACATGTCGATCAGCATGCGCCGGTGACTGTCCTCAACCTCCGCCATCTCATCGAAAATCCGGGCGCTGTCGGGGTACTCGCCGCGCAGGTGGGCGGCATAGGCCTTGTAGATGCGCGCATCGTCCTCCTCGGATGAAATCGCAAGCGCCAGTATTTCGGCTTCGCTCAAGGACGAGAAGTCGCGCTTGGCGCGACCAAAAAGGGGCAGGACCATGGGACTGATTCCGGTTTTAGTTTAGAATAATTCTAAGTCCGAAATCGTCAAAGGTCAAACGGGTAATCAGGGTTTCTTGCCAATAAGCGTCGCGACAAAGTCCGGAACGGCGGTCGAGGCCGAACCGGTCCGGCATTCGCTGAACAGGCTGTTGCCGGTTGCTTCGAGATTGATCTCGACCGTATGCGCGCCGGCGGCCGCAGCCCCCGCCACGAAGCCGGCGGCGGGATAGACCGTGCCGGAGGTGCCGATCGCCACGAACAGGGCCGCCTTTTCCAGCGCGACCTCGATCGCGTCCATATCGTAGGGCATCTCGCCGAACCAGACGATATCCGGGCGCAGCGAAGGACGGCTGCAGCTTGAGCAGAAACAGTCCCGATCGAGATCGCCTTCCCAGTGCTGGTGGCTGCCGCATTCGTAGCACAGCGCGGAATCGAGCCGGCCATGCATGTGCAACATCCTTTTGGAGCCGGCCCGTTCATGCAGGTCGTCGACATTCTGGGTGATCAGCAGGAAATCGCCGTCCCAGGCGTTTTCCAGTGCGGCAAGCGCGTTGTGGGCGGCATTGGGCGAAGCCTTCGCGGCCTCGCGGCGGCGCATATTGTAGAAATCGAACACCAGGTCAGGGTTTTTATGGAAACCCTCGGGGGTCGCGACATCCTCGATGCTGTGCCCCTCCCAGAGCCCGCCCTGATCGCGGAATGTCGCAAGGCCGGATTCCGCCGAAATGCCGGCGCCGGTTAGGACAACGATCGGGGAGGATGTGTCAATCTTCATGTGTCACGCCTGTCTCGGGCCCAGGCGCCTGGCCTGAGGCTGATGTCAACGCAACGAGGCGACCGGCAGATCGGTTCCGGTTTCGACCTTGACCCAGCGACCGCTGTCGAAGGACGCCTGACGCTTGAGGAAGGTGTAGGGCGTATCCGACCAGGCCAGCACATCGTCGTTCAGATTGTCGAGGATGAAATCGCCGTCATTGGTGCGCAGCGTCAGCACCGCATGGCCTTCGCCATTGGGCTTGCGCACCACGGTGATCAAGAGGTCGGAGGCGGCGATGCCGGCCTTCATCAGACGGCGGCGCTTTTCCAGCACGAAATCCTCGCAGTCGCCGGCGCCGCTATCGGGATAGGCCCAGACTTCCTCGCGGCCGTAAAGCTCCTCATCGGTCATCGGCTCGATTTCGGCGTTGACCGCGCTGTTGACGGCAACCACCGTCTTCCAGCCGAAATTCGTCAGCCGCGCGGCAATCGTGCTGGCGGTGTGGGGCGCGCAATCGCGGCGGTGCTGTTCGCAGAACTCGAAATGGCCGATCGGCTGGGACGTGACCCCGCCCACCGGCATGGCCGATGCGGCAAGCGCGGGCGTCGCGAAGCCGAGGCCCATAATGGCGCAGAAAGCCGAGATGATCAGTCTATCCAAACGAGGCACGCTATACCCATCCGCCCTTGAATTCTTAACAAAGAGTTAAGGAGAAATAGGGCGGTGAGTCAATCAGCGTGAGGGGTGCGCGGACCGAGATCTTAAGAAATGGTTAACCGGCGCGATGTTCTGCGGCGGTCTCCAGAAGGCCGGAAAGCGCGGTCAGCATGCGGGCAATGTCCTCAGGCCGCGAAAGCCGGTGGTCGCCATCCTGCACCAGCGTCAGCACGACATCGTCGGCCGGCAAATGCGACATCAGCTTCAGCGCGTGCTTATAGGGCACGTCCGGGTCCTGCTTGCCCTGGATGATGTGCACCGGGCAGCCGGTCTCGATAATGCCGGTCAGCACCATATTGCGTCGTCCGTCATCGAGAAGGGCCGAGGTATAGATGGTCGGCTCCGGGCCGTAGATCGATTGCTCGGCGAAATAGCCGTTCTCGGCAAGCGCCTTGCACTGGGCGTCCGTCAGGTCCGGCTCGATCAGCTCGCTGGTGAAGTCGGGCGCGGGCGCGAGCAGCAGAAGCCCGTCGATCGCCGGCGCGCCGGCCTTGGCCTTCAGTTCCTGCACCGCGCGCAGCGCCAGCCAGCCGCCCATGGACGAGCCGATAATGATGACCCGTTCGGGCGCGGCATGGGCGATGGCCTTGAGCGCGTCGGCAAGCCAGCGCGAGATCGTGCCGTCCTTGAACGCGCCCTCGCTTTCGCCATGGCCGGTATAGTCGAAGCGCAGCATGGCAAGGCCGTTTTCACCGGCATAGGCGTCGAGCGCCTCGGCCTTGGAGCCCAGCATGTCGGAGCCGTAGCCGGAGAACCAGACCAGCATCGGCGCATCGTCCCTTCCCTTGCGGAGGCGCATGGCGATCTTGAGCGGCCCGTCGCCATGGTCGATTTCGGTGTAGGTCAGTTGGCTCTCGTCGTTCATCTTGCTCTCCAGGCTCGTCTTGGACATGGCGCGGCCCCGTAAAACGCCCGCAATCGCGCGCTTTTGGCGATCGGCAGGTGATTTTCTTTTTCGGCTGTGTTATTGACTCATCGGCTGTAACAACCATTTGTGTCCATCACGTGCAAGTTTTTGTGCAATTGGCGCTGATGCAGCCGAATTTCAACAATTTGAGGAGACAACGACCATTCGCAGACCCCATAGAGCCGCTCCCCCGACCAAAGAAGGTCCCCGCGCCAACCGTGACATCCGCATCCGCGAAGTCCAGTTGATTACCGAGGACGGGGAGAACCAGGGCGTCGTACTGACTGAAGATGCGTTGAGAATGGCTGAGGAAGCCGGGCTTGATCTCGTCGAGATCGCCCCCAACTCCACGCCGCCCGTTTGCAAGATTCTCGATCTGGGCAAGCTGAAATATGCCAACCAGAAGCGCGCCGCCGAGGCCCGCAAGAAGCAGAAGATCGTCGAAGTCAAAGAAATCAAGATGCGTCCCAACATCGACACCCATGACTATCAGGTGAAGATGAAGGCGATGAACAAGTTCTTCGAGGAAGGCGACAAGGTGAAGGTTACCCTTCGCTTCCGCGGCCGCGAAATGGCCCACCAGGAACTCGGCATGAAGCTTCTGTCCCAGGTCAAGCAGGACACCGCCGAAATCGCCAAGGTGGAAGCCGAGCCGAAGCTCGAAGGCCGTCAGATGCTGATGGTGCTCGCGCCGAAATAAGCTTTTCGCTGTCGACGATAAATGACAGACCGTCCGGGAAATCCGCCCGCGACGGTCGTTGTCTTTTTGTCGCGACGGAGAGGTTGCACAATAAGGGCAAAGCGCGTATACACGCGCCGTCCGAGCGGGCCGGCAGGGCATGCCGTGTCCGCTCCAAATGCGAAGCCGGGGTTCGTCTCCCGGCGCAATCAATAAAACGGAGTAGCAAAATGCCCAAGATGAAGACGAAATCGTCGGTCAAGAAGCGGTTCAAGGTTACCGCGACCGGCAAGGTGAAGTCGGCAGCCGCCGGCAAGCGCCATGGAATGATCAAGCGTTCCAACAAGTTTATCCGTGATGCGCGCGGCACGATGGTTCTGGCGGATGCAGACGCCAAGATCGTCAAGCAGTTCATGCCTTACAGCAAGTAACGCCCGTCAACTCGCTCAACAGATAGATTTAAGGAGATCATGATATGGCTCGCGTAAAACGTGGCGTTACCGCCCACGCCAAGCACAAGAAGGTCATCAAGAAAGCCAAGGGCTTCTATGGCCGTCGCAAGAACACCATTCGCACGGCCAAGGCCGCTGTCGACAAGTCCATGCAGTACGCCTACCGCGACCGCAAGGTCAACAAGCGCAACTTCCGCGCTCTGTGGGTCCAGCGCATCAACGCCGCCGTGCGTGAACACGGCCTGACCTATGGCCGCTTCATCGACGGTCTAAACAAGGCCGGCATCGAAGTCGACCGCAAGGTTCTGTCCGACATGGCGATCCATGAGCCCGAAGCATTCGCAAGCCTGGTAGCGGCTGCGAAG
>NZ_DEPM01000128.1:0-32874 GCF_002358775.1 Martelella sp. UBA3392 | reverse complement strand
CCGCCTTCCAGGGAGGAGGGGGCTTGTCACCCTCTTCTTGTGTTCTCAGAAGAAGCCGACCTTCTCGGTCGAGTAGCTGACCAGCAGGTTCTTGGTCTGCTGGTAGTGGTCGAGCATCATCTTGTGGGTCTCGCGCCCGATGCCGGACTGCTTGTAGCCGCCAAAGGCCGCATGCGCCGGATAGGCGTGGTAGTTGTTGACCCAGACGCGCCCGGCCTGAATGTGGCGGCCGAAGCGGTAGCAGGTATTGGCATCGCGCGACCACACGCCGGCGCCAAGGCCGTAAAGCGTGTCATTGGCGATCTCCAGCGCTTCCGCCTCATCCTTGAAGGTGGTGACGGAGACGACGGGCCCGAAGATTTCCTCCTGGAACACCCGCATCTTGTTGTGGCCTTTCAGGATCGTCGGCTCGATATAATAGCCGCCCGAAAGCTCGCCGCCGAGATCGGCAGCCTTGCCGCCAATCAGCACTTCCGCGCCTTCCTGGCGGCCGATATCGAAATAGCTGAGGATCTTTTCCTTCTGCTCGCTCGATGCCTGCGCGCCGATCATGGTGTTGTCGGCGCGGGGGTCGCCCTGGATGATCGCCTTGGTGCGGGCGATGGCGCGTTCCATGAAGGCGTCGTAGATATCCTCCTGGATCAGCGCGCGGGACGGGCAGGTGCAGACCTCGCCCTGGTTGAGCGCGAAGAACACGAAGCCTTCGACCGCCTTGTCGAGAAAGCCGTCGTCCTCGCGCATCACATCCTTGAAGAAGATGTTGGGCGACTTACCGCCAAGCTCCAGCGTCACCGGAATGAGGTTTTCGGTGGCATACTGCATGATCAGCCGGCCGGTCGTGGTCTCGCCTGTAAAGGCGATCTTGGCGATGCGCGGGCTCTGCGCCAGCGGCTTGCCTGCCTCGAGCCCGAAGCCGTTGACGATGTTGAGCACGCCGGGCGGCAGGATGTCGGCGATCAGCTCCGCCAGAACCAGGATAGAGGCGGGCGTCTGCTCGGCGGGCTTGAGCACCACGCAATTGCCGGCGGCAATCGCCGGCGCCAGCTTCCAGGCGGCCATCAGGATCGGAAAGTTCCAGGGGATGATCTGGCCGACCACGCCGAGCGGCTCGTGGAAGTGATAGGCGACGGTGTCGTTGTCGATCTCGCTCATCGTGCCTTCCTGGGCGCGAAGCGCGGAGGCAAAGTAGCGGAAATGGTCGGCGGCAAGCGGGATATCCGCGTTCATGGTCTCGCGGATCGGCTTGCCATTGTCCCAGGTCTCGCAGGTGGCGATCAGGGCAAGGTTGGCCTCGATAACATCCGCGATCTTCAGCAGGGCGCGGGCGCGGTCGGCCGGCGAAGTCGAACCCCATTTCGCCTTGGCGGCGTGGGCCGCATCCAGCGCCAGCTCGATATCGGCGGCGTCGGAACGGGCGATCTCGTTGATCGCTGCCCCGGTGATCGGCGTGGTGTTGGTGAAATAGCGACCGTTTTTCGGCGGTACGAACTTGCCGCCGATGAAGTTGTCATAGCGGTCCTTGAAGGGGGATTTCAAAAGCCCTTCGGGTTTGGTCATCTCGTTCATAACAGTTCCTCCCAGAAATCATGCTGAACTTTAGTGATGGGCCGAGTTTCGATGGATCATCGCTGCTTGTCATCCGCCGCAAACCGGCAGAGATCGGACTCTGTCTCGCAATTGAGACAGTTTTCCGCGCCAAGGATGTTGATCTGGTGAGGAGATTGCGACGACCGGTATGAACGCCGCCGAAGTCGCGTCGTTTCCGTCTAGTTCTGCTCGAACCGCGATTGCAGGCCGAGGCGCTTCATACGGCGATAGAGCGTGGCGCGGCCGATGCCCAGATCCTCTGCCGCACGGCTTGCATTGCCGCGCCGGCGGGCGAGCGCCTTGAGGATGGCCGAGCGTTCCGCCGAGGCGAAGCCGGTCTCTGGAGCCCCTTTCGCCAGCAGGTCGTCGGCCGGAACCGGGGAGAACCGGCCCGCGGCCACAAGCCCCAGCGTCAGCCGCGCGGCGCGGGTTGCGCCGACCACGAGGTCGTTTTCATCGACGGCGACCAGCGCGGCGGCATCGCCGCCGGCGGATTCCGTGTCATCGTCATCATCCACGAGAATGATTCGCTGACCGCTATGGTCATGGCGGAAGCAGTCCGCCTCGATTTGCCGCGCCGCCTGGCGCACGAGCGCGGCGATGAGCTGGTTGGCGGAAGCGGTCTGGTCGCTGCGGGCGGAGGAAATGTCGAGCGCGCCGATCAGCCGGCCATCCGCGCCATAGATCGGCGCGTCGATGCAGCTCATGGCGATGTTGCGATCCAGAAAATGCTCGTCGCGATGAATGATGAGCGGCCGTTCCTCCGCAAGGCAGGTGCCGATGCCATTCGTGCCCACGGCGGCCTCCGACCAGCTTCGGCCCGGCCGCAGGCCCCAGCTTTCGAAACTCGACTGGTCGCCGCTGCGCCAGCGCGCATCGAGAACCATGCCATCGGCATCGCTCAGGAAAACGCCGCAGGCAGAGAGCGAGACGCATTTATAGAGATGATCGAGCCGGGCGCGGGCGACATGCATCAGAAGATCGGATTTTTCTATCCGTTGCCTCAGTTCAAGCTCGGACAGCGTCTCGGCGCGGCGCGTTCTGGCGCTGGCCGGGTCGAGCCCGTGCTGAACCAGCGAGCGCCACCATGAGGCGGCCACCGGCGAGCGCGCCGGTCCGTTGGCCGACAGCGCCGTCGCGGTCACGATGTCGGCATGGGCACGGTTTTCCGCCGGCCTTGACATATAAGCCATCGCTGTCTCCTCCCGCTTCCGGTGTGCACATCTGCGGTGCCGCGCCCGGTCTCCTCGGCGGTTTATGCAGATATTGTGATCCAAAACGAAGCGGGAGTGAAGGGATTTCGGCGCGAAGTCGTATCAGACTTTGGTGAACGGGGCGAGCTGCTCTGGCCGATCGCAGGGAAAACCATTCCCGGCAAACAAAAACCCGGCGTGAGCGCCGTGTGAGGTTGCCGACCAAGCCGCTGCTTCAGAGTTTTTGATCATCGCTGGACCCCACAGGGGTCATGCTCGGGCTTGACCCGAGCATCCATACTGCACGAGCCATTGATCAAGATGGTGCTTTTTAGACTGTGCGGTGCGGCCTGGATCCTCGGGTCAAGCCCGAGGATGACACCCGTAAAAAAAATAGCTTTGTCAAAAAGTCTGAATCCGGCGCAAGTGCCGGGTTCTCGGTATACGTCGCGGTGCGATCCGCCACAAAAAAAAGCCCGACACGACTGCCGGGCTTTCAGTTTCACAAATCAGGCCGCCATGGCCTTCTGCAGGTTCTCGTCGATCTTGTCGAGGAAGGCGGTGGTGGAGAGCCAGGGCTGATCGGGGCCGATCAGGAGCGCCAGGTCCTTGGTCATGTGACCGCTTTCGACGGTGTCGACGCAGACCTTTTCCAGCGTCTCGGCGAAGTGGATCAGGTCCTGGTTGTCGTCGAGCTTGCCGCGATGGGCCAGACCGCGCGTCCAGGCGAAGATCGAGGCGATCGAGTTGGTCGAGGTCTCCTGACCCTTCTGGTGCTGGCGGTAGTGGCGGGTCACCGTGCCGTGCGCAGCTTCGGCTTCCACCGTCTTGCCATCCGGCGTCATCAGCACCGAGGTCATCAGGCCGAGCGAGCCGAAGCCCTGGGCGACGATGTCGGACTGGACGTCGCCGTCATAGTTCTTGCAGGCCCAGACATAACCGCCGGACCACTTCAGCGAAGCGGCAACCATGTCGTCGATCAGGCGATGCTCGTACCAGATCTTCTTGGCTTCGTACTGTTCCTTGAATTCTGCGTCATAGACTTCCTGGAACAGGTCCTTGAAGCGGCCGTCATAGGCTTTCAGGATGGTGTTCTTGGTCGACAGATAGCAGGGCACGCCGCGCATCAGGGCGTAGTTCAGCGAAGCGCGGGCGAAATCGCGGATCGAATCGTCGAGGTTGTACATCGCCATGGCAACGCCGGAGGAGGGGGCGTCGAACACTTCATGCTCGATTTCCTTGCCGTCCTCGCCGACGAACTTGATCGTCAGCTTGCCCTTGCCGGGGAAGCGGAAGTCGGTGGCGCGGTACTGGTCGCCGAAGGCATGACGGCCGACGATGATCGGCTTGGTCCAGCCGGGAACCAGGCGCGGAACGTTCTGCATGATGATCGGCTCGCGGAAGATCACGCCGCCGAGGATGTTGCGGATCGTGCCGTTCGGCGAGCGCCACATCTTCTTCAGGCCGAATTCCTCGACGCGGGCTTCATCCGGCGTGATGGTCGCGCATTTGATGCCGACGCCGTGCTTCTTGATGGCGTTGGCGGCATCGACGGTGACCTGATCGTCGGTGGCATCGCGGTTCTGGACCGACAGGTCGTAATATTCAATCGGCAGGTCGAGATAGGGCAGGATCAGCTTTTCCTTGATGAACTGCCAGATGATGCGCGTCATTTCATCGCCGTCGAGATCGACAACCGGGTTTGCCACCTTGATCTTCGTCATGCTTCTTCCTCGTCTGCGGGGCCTGAAGGCCCGTGTTTTAACGTTTCCCGAGGGCTATAGCATCGCGGTCGCGGGGAAAAAAGGCATGGCGCGCCGAAACTTTGCGAAAAGTGCGTGTGGGCTGGGTCCGCCTCTGGATTGCCGGCATAACAAATGTTATTGGTATAACTATTGTTATGTGGATTCTTCCGCGCGATGGAGCGTCCCGCATCACTGCGCCAAGGGAAGGTGACATGTCCGATTTGAGCGAAGCCGAGCAGGCACTGCTTGCGCTGATCCGGGAGAACCCGTTTGCGGGTCAGCAGCAGATGGCCGATCAGCTCGGCCTATCGCGTTCCGCCGTGGCGGCCCATGTGGTGCGGCTTACCGAGAAGGGCCATATTCTCGGGCGTGGTTATATGCTGCCGCAAGAGGGGCGGGTGGTTGTCATCGGCGGGGCGGTGATCGACCGCAAGTATCTCGCCCGCGCGCCGCTGATCGCGGGAACCTCGAACCCGGTCGAGGGTATGCGCAGTTTTGGCGGCGTGGCGCGTAATGTCGCCGAAAATCTGGCGGCGCTCGGGGCCGGCGTCAGCTTTGTCTCCGCCGTGGGCGCGGATGAAAGCGGGCGCGATCTCGCCCGCCATCTCGGCGCGCGCGGCATCGATGTCGCCAATCTCTTTCAGTTGCCCGACCAGCGGACGGCGGAATATGCGGCCATTCTCGAGCCCGGCGGCGACCTTGCCTATGGCATTGCCGACATGGCGATCTTAGATCGGCTGACGCCGGAACTGCTGGCCAATGCCGCGCCCTCTCTTGCAGCCGCAAGGCTGGTGTTCGCCGACTGCAACCTGCCGGCAGCAACCCTTGCCTTCCTGATCGAACAACGGCGCGCCGGGCGGTTCGAACTGGCCATCGACGCGGTCTCGACGCCGAAGGTGAAGAAGCTTCCCGAAGATCTTTCGGGCGTCGACCTCCTGTTCCTGAATCTGGACGAGGCTTGCGCCTATCTCGGCATATCATTTTCTAGGGATATCAATGGAATGCGGCAGGCAGCGAAAGCGCTGAATGAGGCTGGCGCGATGGTTGTGATCCTGACCTCCGGCACCCTTGGCGCTGTCATGTCTTCCGGCGGCACGGCAAGCACGGTGCCGGTGGTGGCCGCAAGGCCGGTGGATATGACCGGCGCTGGCGATGCGATGATTGCCGGAACCCTTCACCACTATCTTGAGAGCGGCACGCTTCATGAGGCCGTGCGGCGCGGCGCGCTGATTGCCGCGCTGACAACCGAAAGCGCGGCGAGCGTCCATCCGCAAATGTCCCCACACTTTGTCGAGGCCAATCTTCACCGCCTCGCACCAATCGAAGGAGAAGCACGTGTCTGACATCGAAATCACTCTCGGCACGGAAGTCAGGGAAGCGCTGGCACAGGGCAAGCCCGTCGTGGCGCTGGAATCGACCATCATCACCCATGGCATGCCCTATCCCGCCAACCTTGAGACCGCGCTCAGCGTCGAGGCGGTGGTGCGCGAAAACGGCGCGGTGCCGGCCACAATCGCCGTGATCGACGGCAGGCTGCATGCCGGCCTCGACCGCGACGTCATCGAGCGGCTGGCGAAGGTCGAGGAGGGCGTGGTCAAGGCCTCCGGCCGCGATCTCGCGGTCGCGATCGTCAAGGGCCAGACCGCGGGCACCACGGTTTCGGCCACCATGAAGATCGCCGATCTGGCCGGCATCCCGATCTTCGCCACCGGCGGCGTCGGCGGCGTGCATCGCGGCGCGGAGCAGACCTTCGACATTTCGGCCGATCTGACCGAACTCGGCCGCACGCCGGTGACGGTGATCTGCGCCGGGGTCAAATCGATCCTCGATATTGCGAAGACGCTCGAATATCTCGAAACCCAGCGCGTGCCGGTGATCGCCTATCGCAGCGATGACTTCCCCGCCTTCTTCACCCGCTCCAGCGGCTTCAAGGCCGACCATCGACTGGACAGCGCCGAGGAGATCGCCGCCGCCATGATCGCCCATGACGAGCTTTCGACCGGAACCGGCATGCTGATCGCCAATCCGGTGCCCGAGGCCGATGCGCTGACGCCGGAATTCATCGACGGCACCATCGACGATGCGGTGCGCGAAGCCGAGGAACGCGGCATTGCCCGCAAGGAGCTGACGCCCTTCTTGCTCGCGCGGATCAACGAATTGTCGGAAGGGCGCAGCCTGAAGGCCAACATCGCGCTGGTGAAGAACAATGCCGCGCTCGCCGCGCGGATCGCGGCGGCAAGGGTCGCGGCACGCGCCTGAAGACGGATTGCGTTTCGCGCGCGCCTCGTTACTCTCCGGTGCAAAATCGCCGAACCCGAGGAGACCGTGATGACCGAGAGCTTTCCCGCGCTGCTGATCCGCGACAAAGACCATCCCGCCGCCGAGATGACGGAGCTGACCCGCGACGACCTGCCCGATCTGCCGGTGCTGGTGCGGGTCGACTATTCCGGCCTGAACTACAAGGACGGGCTTTCGGTCACGGGCAAGGGACGGATCGCGCGCCGGTTTCCGATGGTGCCGGGCATCGACGTCGCCGGCACGGTTGTCGAATCGGCAAGCGATTCGTTTCAGCCCGGCGACCGCGTGATCGCCACCGGCTCCGGCCTGTCCGAGACCGAGTGGGGCGCTTTCTCGGCCTATCAGCGGCTGAAGCCGGAATGGCTGATGAAACAGCCGGAAGGCTTCGACCAGCGTCAGGCGATGGCGATCGGCACGGCGGGCGTGACGGCGGCGCTCTGCGTCAACCAGCTTCTCGCCTGGGGCAATCTGTCTCAGGATGGCGGCAGCGTGCTGGTCACGGGGGCGGCCGGCGGCGTCGGCTCCTATGCCGTGGCGCTGCTTGCCGCGCTCGGCTTTCACGTGACCGCCTCCACCGGCCGGGCGGAAACCCATGATTATCTGCGCCAGCTCGGCGCGAGGGATTTCATCGACCGCAAGGCGCTTTCGGAAGCCGGCAGGCCGTTGCAGGAGGAGCGCTGGATGGGCGCCGTCGACAGCGTCGGCTCGACCACGCTTGCCAATGTTCTGGCGCAGACGGTGCGCGACGGCGCGGTGGCCGCCTGTGGCTTAGCCGGCGGGCCCGATCTTCCCGCAACCGTGCTGCCGCATATCCTGCGTGCGGTCACGCTGATCGGCGTCGATTCCGTGTTCGCGCCGCCAAAGCGCCGCGAGGCCGCATGGCGGCTGTTGCAGAACAATCTGACGCCGGAACATATCGACCTTGTCACCGCCGGCGAAATCGACCTTCAGGGCCTGCCGCAGGCCGCCGAAGACATTCTGGCCGGCAAGGTGCGCGGACGGATGATCGTGAAGGTGGCGTAGGCCATTTCGGCTTGTTGGCAGCCCCGGTGCTCAATCGCGCAGTTTCGAGGTTCTTAAAGGACCTGAAAAGGCCGAGAATACAGGCCTGAGCTAAGGAGAGCATGTGTGAAGATAGCCGCCGCCCAAACTGCCGTTTCAAAAGACATATCAACGAACGCCGCACTTATTCGACAGGTGATTTCGGATGCCGCTGCAGAAGGTGTCAGGCTCGTCAGCTTCTGCGAAGGCGCATTGTCGGGATATTCGAAGGCGCAAATTGCCACTCCGGACGATTGGCGCTTCTTTGATTGGTTCGGTTACGAGAAAGAGTTGAGGAGCATTGCCGAACTCTGCGGAATGCTCGGTATTTTTGCGGTCGTTGGCGGTGCGCACAGGCTGTCGGCAATGGAACGCCCGCACAACAGCCTTTATGTGTTCTCGGGTTCTGGCGACCTGTTGACAAGGTATGACAAGAGGTTCCTCTCGAACAGCGAGATCAACGGCTGGTACACGCCGGGGGCCGATCCGATAGTTTTTGAAGTCGATGGCTTCCGCTTCGGCTGCGCGATCTGCATTGAGTCTCAATTCCCCGAAGTTTTCATGGAGTACGAACGGTTGGGAGCCGATGCAGTACTGTTCTCATCATATGGAATTCCCGAGCATTTTCAGATTGCGCTCAGAGCGCATGCAGGCCTGAATTGCCTATGGATCAGCGCATCGACGCCCGCTCAGAAAGCA
Organism: Martelella sp. UBA3392; assembly: GCF_002358775.1. Lineage (NCBI taxonomy): Bacteria > Pseudomonadati > Pseudomonadota > Alphaproteobacteria > Hyphomicrobiales > Aurantimonadaceae > Martelella > Martelella sp. UBA3392. Next base: position 24,311 of record NZ_DEPM01000128.1, on the reverse strand, counting down.
CACAAGGGGCCTGCCGGGATTGTAGGGCCAGATGGAAAATGGGCCGCCCTTTGTGATGTATCCAACGACACAAGCTTCGTAACTTCCATTCTCGATCGCCTTGATCCTGGATACGATGTCCCGCTTCAGAAGGCTCGTCCGTGGCGAGCGAAGGCGCGCTCGGGCGAAATTTATAGAGAGAAGATGACGACGGATAGCAGAAGCCGGGATAGAAAAGGATATTGACGATCGCAACCATACGGCTTCACGCATCCGACCTCTCAACTCGACACTGCATTAATGGCTCGGTCACGGGCCAGCAATGTTCAGAACGATATGAATAGAGCGCTATTTTTTCTCCGACCGAGCGAGGGAATTGCCGCCTGTGTCCTGCTTGGCGAAGGGAACCTGAATACTTCGAACGCCTACTACCCATACTGTCAGCGGCCTGTCGAGGTTTAGGCCGCCTATCGCCGCGGCCGCGCCTCCAACCACCGCGTTCCCTGTAACGCAAGCAGGATCACCGCAACGCCTATGAAAATGCGTGGCGAGGGGACCTCGGCGAAGAAGAAGAAGCCGGCGGTGGCGGAGAAGAACACCGAGAGATAGCCGAAGGGGGCGAGCACGCTCGCGTCGCTCTTCTGGTAGGCTTTCAGCCAGCAATATTGCCCGGCCTGCGCCAATAGCCCGATCAGCGCCAGCACCGGCCAGTGAGCGAGCGGCACGGGCTGCCACAGCATGAGGGCGGGGATGCCGGTCAGCAGCGCGAGGCCGACGGTGTAGAACACCATCATCACGATCGTGCTTTCGTCCTTCAGCCGCCGGGTCTGGATCGTCGCCATCGCGCCGAACACGATGCTGGCGAGCACCACCAGCAGGCCGGGGTGAAACGCCATTTCGCCGGGTGCGACGATGATCAGCGCGCCGCCGAAGGCGAGGCCCGCGCCGAGCCAGCGGAGCCGGCTGACCCTTTCGCCAAGCAGCAGGGCGGCAAGCCCCATGGTGACCAGGGGCCGGGTGAAGCCGAGCGCGTTCACCAGGACGAGCGGCAGCATGGCGAAGGCGAGGAAGTTCGAGGTCAGCGCGATCGCGTTGCAGGTGACGCGAAAGGCATTGCGCAGCGGATAGCGGATGTTCATCAGCGCCGCGCGGTTGCGAACGATCATCGGCAGGATGAAAACGAGGCCGATCAGGGCGCGGATGAAGACGAGCTGGATCGCCGGATAGGCGACGCTGTTGGCCTTCACCAATACGCTCATGAAGGTCACCAGCGTCATGTCGGCCAAGAGCCAGGCGACGCCCTGGCCCGCCGCGTTCTTATCCTCGGCCGGCGGTGCCGCGGCGCTCACGTGATCATGCCGGCTGAACGAGGTTCGCCATCAGCCGGAAGGCGCCGGGGGTGAGGCGGTCCATCTGGTGGTGGAGCACGAGGCTCGTATGGGTGTGCCGGCCCTTGCCGATAACCGCGGAGACGAGCGCGCCGGTCAGCGGTTTTTCGTCCGCGTCATGCATGGCGAGCAGCGGTTCGTAGGCATCGTCCCATCCGGAAGCGAAATAGAGCCCGCGTTCCTTGTGCCAGCCGGCCCAGTCTTCCGGTCCGATCACGTTCGGACCGGCGAGAAGCGTGTGGCCGGGCGACAGCACGTCGACCTCGGCCTGCGGATTGGTGACGCGCCAGCGCAGCGAGGGCGAGCCGATCTTCAGATAGCGGGGCGGGGTTGTCTCCGGGTTCCAGCCATCGGAGGGACGGTGGTAGAGCGTGACGAGATGGCCGCCATCCTCGACGAAGCGATGGAGCTTCCGGGTCGCGGCGGCAAGGTCCGGCCGGGTGCCGAAGGCGAAGATGCCGATCACGATGGTGGTGAAGGCCGAAAGATCGCCCGACAGCGCGTTGGCGTCCAGTTCGGTGACGTCGAGCCCCATGCGCTGAAGCCATGTGCCGACATTGTCCGCGCCGCCGCCGACATAGCCGATCTTCGCGCCTTCGGGCAGCGTCAGGTCAAGCGTAAGAACGTTCAGCACCTCCGGCCGGACGAAGCGGTTGCGGCCGATATGGGGATAGCTGAAGCTGGTGATATTGGCCGCCGGCTTGCCCGCGATCTCGGGCGTCATGACGGTGAGGCCGGAGGAGGGGCTGGAAGGTATTTTAATCTTGAAGCTTTCGCCTTCGCCGGTGACCTCGAAACCGTTAACGCTCTTGAAGTGAAGGGGCATTTCAGTGTCAGCGGTAAATGAGATTTCCGACGGAAGCTTTTGAAGTGGCAGAATAAATGCGGATGGCTTCAGCCTGACGGAATGGGCCGGCGCAAGCGGAAGGGCGGTTTCGAGGTCGACGCTGCGCGTCACTTCGCGCCCGGCGATGCCGGCTGAAAGCGTCACCGAAACCGGTCCATTGCCGCCAAGCGAGGACCAGAGCGGCGGGTATTGGTTGGAAAGCGGCGCGTCGGCATCGGCGGCAAGCGTGAAGCGGTGGATGCCCTCGGTCACTGCGGCGTCGACGACGCGGACGCCCTCCGGCAGGCTCGGCGTCACGGTGGCGTCGGCGCCTTCGGCGAGCACCACGGTCAGCGTCGCGGTTCCGCCGGGCGTCAGATAGTCGGCCTCGCCATAGGCGCGCTCGAAGATGCGGGCGCTTTCGAACAGCGCCGCGTCGATCTCGGCGCGCTTGCGGGCGAGACGGTGGCCATGAAGCGCATGGAAAGCGTCATCGCCGGCGGCTTCCGCCGTCTCGATCCGAGCCGCCGCCTCGGTGAGGCACTGCTGCACGGCATCGGCATTCGGGAAAGCGGCCAGTGCCGCGGCTATCACCTCATCGACGGCGGCCAGCGCCGCGCCGAGCGCGCCTTCGGGGGCGAGATCCTTGAGCGTGGACGGCAGGCCGTCGAGGATCGTGGCTTCCGGCATGCCGGCATTGTCGCCGCGCAGCAGATGGAGTTGCCAGACATGATCCGGGCGCTCCGGCCACCAGCCCATGCCCTGCGAGGCGTGGTAATAGCGCGACCACTCGCCGATGCGGTCGTAGTCGGCGCCGGTCACGGGATCCCGTTCGCGGACGTCAATGGTAAGCGTTGCGGGAGGCGGGGGCAGGTCGTCATCATAGGTGCCGCCGCCGCCGGACCATGCCGGCAGATAATATTTCGCAACCCTCCAGGGTGTCAGACCCTGGGCGAAATGCTCGGGAAAGGCTGTCTCGTCGGCGGCAAGACGCAGGGCGGTCTCGGCGGCCCGCGTCATGGCGCGGTGGTGGCCGTGCTGGCCCGGCACGTCGAGGAAGGTCGGGATCACGATATCGGGCCGCTCGGTGCGGTAGGCGCGCACCAGCCGCTCAACGATCCGGTCCTCGCCCCAGCGGGCGAAGGTGGCGTCGCCATCCTTGGAGAAGCCGAAGTCGTGAACCGGGTCATCCGGGCCGTGGCCGAGCCAGTGGATATCAGCGTCGAGCGCGCGGGCGGCCTCTTCCAGCTCGCGGGTTCTGAGCGCGCCGAGCGCGCCGAGCCGTTCCGGCCCGAGCACGTTCTGCCCGCCTTCGCCGCGCGTCGAGCAGGCGATGATCACGCGCATGCCAAGGCCGAGGCTGAACCAGGCGAGCATGCCGGATTGTTCGTCATCGGGGTGCGCTCCGGTGTTCATCATCGTCACCGGCGAGGTCAGCCGCGTCAGCGCCCGGTAGAGCCGCACATGGGCAGAGGACGACATTTCCTGTTCGATGCGTTGGCGCGGCGTGAGCATGCTGTTCCCCGTGATTGTTTCAGGCCACCTGCTGGTCGGGCGGCGATGTTTCGAGTTTCGGTGTCAGGATTTCGAAAAGCGGCAGGGCGGCCGCGCCGAGCGCTGCCGTGTACTGCCCGGTCTGGCCGCGCATCACCCGCGGCTCTTTGCGCCCGGCGCGGGCGGCGACGGAGGGCGGAAGCGGCGGCAGTCGGGCGATCACCGCATCCATGACGCTGTCGGAGAACGCCCCGCTGAAGATGATGGTTTCCGGATCGAAGATGTTTTCGAGCAGCCCGATGACGGTGGAGAGGTGGGCGGCCGCTTCGTCGATCCACGCCTGGACCACCTGGTCTCCGGATTGAAAAAGTCTTTCGATTTCAGATATCTGCGGTCGTTCCCTGCCGCTCTGGTCGAATTTTTCGTGGAGCGCGTGAAGCGAGGCGTAGCGCTCCAGGCAGCCATGCTGGCCGCAGGGGCAGAGCCGCCCGGACGGCACCACCGGCACGTGGCCGATCTCGCCGGCATTGCCGAACGCGCCGCGATAGGGCGCGCCATCCTGGATCATGCCGAGGCCAATGCCGGTGCCGAAATAGAGCATGCAAAAATGCGAGATCGCATGGCCCGCGCCGAACAGCCGTTCGGCAACGGCGGCGGCGGCGGCATCGTTTTCAAGCGCCACGTCCATGCCGCAGGCCTCGCTCAGCGCGGCCTTCACGTCGATGCCGCTCCAGCCGGGAAGCGTGGTCGGACCGACGAAGCTCATGCCCTCGATGCCGAACGGGCCGGGCATGACCACGCCGACGCCGAGCAGGGGCGAATCGAACGATTTTCGTGCCCGCTCGACCTCGAGACCGAACACTGGCAGGCAGCGTTCCGGCGTCGTGTCGGCGAGCGGAACGATCCGCTTGTAGCGGAGCACGCCGGTGAGATCGAGCACCGTGACCACCATCTGGTCGGTCGCGATCTCGACGCCGATCGTGGCGGCCCCTTCCGGGTTGACGGCGAACTGGATCGGCGGCTGGCCGCGGCCGGAACGACGCCGGCCGGTGCTGATCAGCAGGCCGGAGCCGACGAGATCGTCGACGATATTGGCGACGGCCTGGGCGGTGAGCTGGGTCTGACGCGCGATCTCCATGCGGCCGAGCATGCCGTGCTGGCGCACGAGATCGAGCACGACCCGGCGATTGTGCTCCCTGTTGCGTTCCGGATTGTTGCCGATGGCGAACTGCCCGCGCGTCTTCTCGTTCATTTCATTCCGCTTTCTGATGTCGTCAGTCTGATCCGCGCTGTTTCTAACGTCAATATATTAATTCAATTAGATTATGTTATTGACAAAACCCGGATGTCACGCGACCGTATCGTGGAGGCGTCGGTCAACGACGCCCCGGAGGCCGCGCAAGCGGGCATCCGCAACAATGAACAACGGCCGCCGCCGAGAGGGATGACGGCTTTTCGGGAACAAGAGCCCTGAGGTCCGTGGCGGCCTCACTGGGAAGTGGAGAGAATTATGCGCAAGGCACTTATGCTCGCCGGGCTGATGTCCGGTATCAGCCTGTTTTCGGTCGGCTCGGCCAATGCGGTCGAGATCGAGTACTGGCAGTATATATACGAGACCCGCGTCAACGCGATGGATCAGCTGATCGAGAAGTTCGAGGAAGCCAATCCAGATATCACCGTCAAGCAGGTGACCTTCCCTTACGCCGATTACCAGACCCGCATCGTTGCCGCCAACATGGCCGGCAAGGGGCCGGACGTGATGCAGCTCTTCTATGGCTGGCTCGACAAGTTCGTGGCGGGCAATCTGCTGCAGCCGCTGTCTGAGGACGCATTCCCGCAGGACAAGATCGAGAGCGAGTTCTTCCCGATCGTGACCGCGATGAAGCGCGACGGCGAATATTACGGCCTGCCGACGGCGGTCCGTTCGCTGGCGCTGTTCTACAACAAGAAGCTGTTCGAGGAGAACGGCCTCGACCCCAACAGCCCGCCGCAGACGCTCGACGACATGGTTGCGGCCGCCAAGGCGATCGCCAAGCATGATGATGCTGGCAACATCACCGTTGAAGGCATGACGCTCGACATGGCGGGCCAGGATCACCAGTGGTGGCGCGAAGTGCTGGTGCGCCAGTTTGGCGGCGTTCCCTATACCGACGACTACCGCAAGGTCACCTATGACAGCCCGGAAGGCACCGAGGCCCTGCAGTTCTATACCGACCTGCAGCTCAAGGAGAAGGTCGGCCAGGCGGGCTTCATGGACGAGGCCCAGGCAGCCTTCAAGGGCGGTCGCGCCGGCATGACCATCGACGGCACCTTCCGTCTCGGCTCGTTCGGCCAGATCGAGGATTTCGAATGGGGCGTGACCGAGCTGCCGGCCAATGCCGACGGCATGCGCTCCAACTATTCGAGCTACTTCGCCAATGGCATCGGCGCCAAGGTGAAGGGCGAGGAACTGGAAGCCTCGGAGAAATTCCTGGCCTATCTGACCTCGCCGGAAGCCATGGAAGTCTGGCTCGACGTCGTTGGCGAACTGCCGGCGCGGCGCGAGGTGGCGTTGACGGAAAAGAACGTCTCGAACCCGATCTACGGCCCGTTCCTCAAGGGGCTGGATTACGCCCACACCACGCTGTTCGTGGATGAATCGGCCCAGCGTCAGGTCGCCATCGACATGGCCAACCGCGTACTCCTCAATGGCCAGTCGCCCGCCGACAGCATCAAGGAAGCCGCCGCGCAGGAACAGAAGATCATCGACGAAGCGATGTGAGGCGGCAAATGCCCGTTCAGTCTGAAACAGGGGCGGCCACGAGCCGCCCCCATGAGCGCCCCGAAGGCGGCGGCTTTTCCGACCGTTTTTCAATGCACACCAAGCGGCTCATCTGGGTCTGGACCTTTCTGGCGCTGCCGGTGCTGTTTTACAGCGTCATCCGCTTCTATCCGACCCTCGACGCCTTCCGGCTGTCGCTGACGGACTGGAACCTGATGAAGCCGCCGAAATTCATCGGTCTTGAAAACTACCGGAAGATGTTCGCCGATCCGGCGTTCTGGCAGGTGTTCAAGAATACCTTCGCCTATCTGATCTTCGGCACGCCGATCTCGCTGGTGCTGTCTTTCACCATTGCTTTCTTCCTCGACCGGGTGCGCTTCGGCCACGGTTTCATCCGTGCGCTCTATTTCCTGCCGTTCCTGACGACGGCGGCGGCCATGGCCTGGGTCTGGCGCTGGTTCTACCAGCCGGCTCCCATCGGCGTCATCAACGACCTTCTGGCGCAATTCGGGCTTCAGCAGCAGCCCTTCCTGCGCTCCACCACGCAGGCGCTGCCATCGATCATGGTGACGGCGATCTGGGCTGGTCTCGGCTTCCAGGTCATCATCTTCATGGCGGGGCTGCGCGCCATTCCCACGACCTTCTATGAAGCCGCGCGGATTGACGGTCTCGGCGAATGGGCGATCCTGCGCAAGATCACGCTGCCGCTCTTGAAGCCCACCACCGTGTTCCTTGTCGTCCTGTCCTCGATCGGGTTTCTCAGGATCTTCGATCAGGTCTACAACATGACCACGAACGATCCCGGCGGCCCGCTCGGCTCCACCAAGCCGCTGGTGCTGATGATCTACCAGTCGGCCTTCTCATCCTACCAGATGGGCTATGCCGCCGCGCAGACCGTGGTTCTCTTTCTCATCCTGCTGGTGATCTCGCTCCTGCAGCTCTGGATATTGAGGGACAAGAAATGACCGATATTGCCGGCGAAAACGCAGTGTCCCGCTTCCGTCCGAAGGTGCGCCCCGGCTATGTGCTGATGTGGACGCTGCTCCTGATCGGCGGCATCGTGATGATCACGCCGATCCTGTTCATGTTCGCGACCTCGCTGAAGCCGTCGAGCCAGGTCTACGACCTCCGGCTGATCCCGCAGGACCCGACGCTGGCGAACTACATCGAGGTGCTGACCTCTTCCGGCTTCGCCCGCTGGTTCTTCAACTCGCTGCTGATCGCCACCATCGTCACCTGCTCGAACGTGTTCTTCGACAGCCTCGTCGGCTACACGCTGGCAAAATTCCGGTTCCGCGGCCGCCGCTTCATCTTCCTGGCGATCCTCTCGACCCTGATGATCCCGACGGAAATGCTGGTGATCCCGTGGTATCTGATGTCGGCCAATTTCGGCTGGCTCGACAGCTATTGGGGCATCATGTTTCCGGGCATGATGACCGGGTTCGGCACCTTCCTGATGCGCCAGTTCTTCGAGGGCGTGCCGGACGATTTCATGGAGGCCGCGCGGATCGACGGCATGAACGAGTTCGTTATCTGGTGGAAGATCGCCATGCCTCTGGTCGCGCCCGCGCTTTCGGCGCTTGCGATCTTCACCTTTCTCGGCAACTGGACGGCCTTCTTCTGGCCGCTGATCGTCACCACATCGAGCGAGCTCTACACGCTGCCGGTCGGCCTCTCCTCCTTCGCCGTCGAGGCCCAGATCGAGTGGGAGATGATCATGACCGGTGCCGCTCTTGCCACGATACCAACGCTCGTCGTGTTCCTGATCTTCCAGCGCTATATCGTGCGCGGGGTCATGCTCGCCGGCGTCAAGGGATAAGCCAATGAAACACACCAATCCCGCCGCAGGCGATACCAGCCGCTTTCCTGATCCGGTTTACAAGGAAACCGTGCTCAAACCGTTGTTCGACGGCGCTAAAACCCATTTCGTCGATGGCTTCCGCGCCATCGACCGCGCCCATCTGGTGATGCTTGCCGAGACCGGCATTCTCACCGCCGAACAGGCATCGAAGATCGCCGATGCGCTCGTCGCCATCGATGCCGAGGTCGATCCAGCTACGCTCGAATATACCGGCGAGGTCGAGGACTTCTTCTTTCTGATCGAGAAGGAATTGAAGGCCCGTCTTGGCCCCGATCTCGGCGGGCGCCTCCACACCGCCCGTTCGCGCAACGACATCGACCACACGCTGTTCAAGCTCGGCCTCCGGCACTATATCGATGCCGCGCTCGGCAAGGCGCTCGGCCTGCTCTCGGCGATGATCGATACAGCGGAGCGCGAGAAGGCGACGCTGATCGTCGCCTATACCCACGGCCAGCCCGCCCAGCCGACCACGTTCGGTCATTATCTGGGCGCTGCGATCGAGGTGCTTGCCCGCGACATCGAACGCCTGTTCGAAGCCCGCAGGACCGTCGACCTGTCGCCCATGGGCGCTGCCGCGATCACCACGTCGGGCTTCCCGATCGACCGGCACATGATGGCGGAGCTTCTGGGCTTCGAAGCGCCGCTCCAGAATTCCTATAGCTGCATTGCCGCCGTCGACTACATCACCGGCACCTATGCCGCACTTGAGCTGATGTTCCTCCATCTCGGCCGTCTGATCCAGGATTTCCAGTTCTGGACCAGCTTCGAGGTCGGCCAGCTCTACGTGCCGAATGCGCTGGTGCAGATTTCCTCGATCATGCCGCAGAAGCGCAACCCGGTGCCGATCGAGCATATGCGCCATCTCGCAAGCCAGACCGTCGGCCGCGCCCAGACCGTGCTGACGGTGATGCACAATACGCCGTTCACCGACATGAACGACAGCGAGGGCGAGACCCAGGCGATGGGCTATCAGGCGTTCGAGACCGGCTTCCGCGTGCTCGACCTGATGGCGAGCCTGATATCCGCCGTGAAGGTCAATGGCGAGCGGGTGGCGGCCAATCTCGACCGCTCCTGCATCACCATCACCGAACTTGCAGATTCGCTGGTGCGGCGTGAGCAGCTCTCCTTCCGCCAGGCGCACGAGATCGCCGCCGATGTCGCCCGTGCCGTCGTTGCCGCCTCTGGCGCGCTCGCAAGCGATGGCTATGCCCCGTTCCACAAGGCCTTCGCCGCCCATGCCGGACGCGAGACCGCGCTGGATGAGGCCGCCTTCCGCGAGATCGTCTCGCCCGAATATTTTGTCAGCGTGCGCGCCCGTTACGGCGGGCCGGCGGAAGAACCGCTCGGCAACGCCATCGCCGGCTACCGCCATACGCTCGGGAACTATCAGCAACAGGCCGATGACCAGGCCGCCCGCCTGGCCGCGGCAAGCGCGGAGCTCGCTGCCCGCTTCGAACGGTTGAGGGGAAAAGCATAATGGCTTCAATCGCACTGCAAAAACTGGTGAAGCGCTACGACAAGGTCGAAGCGGTTCACGGCATAGATCTCGAGATCGATGATGGCGAGTTCGTCGTTTTCGTCGGTCCATCCGGCTGCGGCAAATCGACGACCCTCCGCATGATCGCGGGGCTGGAGGAAATCTCCGGCGGCACGCTCCGGATCGGCGGCGACGTGGTCAACGAGCGCGCGCCAAAAGCCCGCAACATCGCGATGGTGTTCCAGAACTACGCGATCTATCCGCATCTGACCGTGCGCCAGAACATCGGCTTCGGCCTCTATACCGCCAAGCTTTCCAAGGAAGAGAAAAACGCCCGGATCGATGACACGGCCCGCATTCTCGGCCTCACCGATTATCTCGAACGCCGCCCGGCGGCGCTTTCCGGCGGTCAGCGCCAGCGGGTCGCGATTGGCCGGGCGATGGTGCGCAATCCGTCCGCCTTTCTGTTCGACGAGCCGCTGTCGAACCTCGATGCCCAGCTTCGCGCCCAGATGCGCATCGAGATCAAGAAGCTGCACCAGGAACTGAAGACCACCACCGTCTACGTCACCCACGACCAGATCGAGGCCATGACCATGGCCGACCGCATTGTCGTGATGAAGGACGGCAATATTCTGCAGACCGGGACACCGGTGGAGCTTTACGAGCATCCCGCCGACGTCTTCACCGCCCGTTTCATCGGCTCGCCGTCGATGAACATGCTGAAGGCGGGCAATCTCGGCGCGCCCGGTCAGACCATCGCCGCAGGCCGCGACGTGCTTGTCGGCATCCGCCCGCATGATCTCGTCGCCGTCGTTGATGGCGAAGCGCCGCTCGACGCGATCCTGACGCTGGAAGGCAAGGTCGAGGCGGTCGAGCCGCTCGGGCCGGAAACCATGGTGCATCTCGTTGTCGGCGGCGAGAGCGTGATCGCCACCTCGCCGGGCACGGTATCGCCGAAGGTCGGCGCGGCGGTCACATGCGCGGTCATGCCCGGAAAACTCTATCTGTTCGACGCCAAGACCGAAAAGAGCCTGGGCCGCAGATGACATCCGGACATGATGAAAGGTCGGCCGTCCTCTGCGTCGGCCGGATTTACTGCGACCTGATCTTTACCGGGCTTTCGCGCATGCCGGTGCTGGGGCGCGAGGTGTTCGCCGACGATCTGACGATTGCCGCCGGCGGCGGGGCCTTCATCTCGGCCGCGCATTTCGTGGATATCGGCCGCCATGCCGCGCTCGTCGGTCGTCTCGGCAATGATGCGATGTCGATGGCGATCGCCCCCCAGCTTCGCGACAGCGGCATCGATCTTTCCTTTCTGGAACGCGCCGACGATGCCGGACCACAGCTTACCGTCGCCTCGGTCATCGGTTCGGAACGCGCCTTCCTGACGCGAAGGGCAGGGGCGGCGGAGCCATCCACGCTTGATGCAACTCTATCGTGGCCGCGGGCCCGCCATCTGCATATCGCCGAATATGCAACGCTAGCCGAAATGCCGGATCTCGTCACCCGCGCCAAAGCCGCCGGCCTCACGGTCTCGCTCGATCCGAGCTGGGATGACGCGCTGATCGGCGATCCGTCATTGCTGGAAAACTGCAGGGACGTGGACGTTTTTCTGCCGAACCTCGAGGAGGCCCGCGCGATCACCGGCAAGCGCGACCCGACCGCCATGCTGGACGTTCTGAAGGCGCGTTTCCCCTGCGTCGGCATCAAGGCCGGGGAAGGGGGCGGCTATGCCGCTTCCGCCGATCGCGTCCTGCATCACCCGGCAGAAGCCGTCCCGGTCATCGACACCACCGGCGCGGGCGATGCCTTCAATGCCGGCTTCGTCGACGGCTGGCTTTCCGGGGCGGATCTGCCCGCAGCCCTAGCCGCCGCGATCCGCGCCGGCAGCCGCGCCGTCCAGGTCGCCGGCGGCGCCGTGCGGGGAAAGGTCTGAGCCCCTTGACCGCCCACTTTCCGCACCCCGGAGGCAGCGCCTGCTTTTTTCAGCGGAAAACCGACGAGCGTCTTGATCGACGTGCGAAAAACGCCTATCAGGGCCGGACCGGAGAGGTGGCCGAGTGGTCGAAGGCGCTCCCCTGCTAAGGGAGTATACCAGAGATGGTATCGAGGGTTCGAATCCCTTCCTCTCCGCCATTACCTCGTCCCAAGATCATGATTTTATTCATGGTTTTCTTTCCAGGATTGGTTGAGGTACATTTCAAGGTACATTCTGGCACGAAAGTCGAGGCTGCGCTTTCTCGTTCTGGTTTTCCGACTCTGCCTTTCCTACCGTAGCCGATGAAGCCGGCGTTCGCTATTGCGGCTGGTTCGTTTCCTTGTCATTAGCCGTTTCTCTCGTACTGACTTCCAGGATGCCGGTATCCGGTGTGATGCTCTCGAGCATTTCCTCCAGACGTTTACCGACCAGTTCGCGGTCCTCCATCAGCGCTTTGGCCATTATTTCCAGCTCGGGTTGATGGCGCTGGAGGATTCTGGTGGCCAGCGTCTCCGCGTTCAGGAGACGCTGCTGGACACGCTGTCTCTGGGCGGGGTCATGAAGTGCAAGTCCGTCCGCATCACCTCGATATACAGGACCATAGGCGCCAAGCCCCAGTTGATGGTCGATCTGCAGGGCCATGTTCGTGGCTCGGGCAAGATCCGACTGCCGGCTACCACCTGCACCTGCCGAAATTTCGCCGAGGACGAGACGCTCCGCCGCCCGTCCGGCCATCAGGCACGCGATCTCGGCGTGGACATCACGCAGCAGGGATCGATTGCGACGGTTCTGCGTCACGGTTTCGCCGCCCAGCGGTTCCAGCATGATGCGCGTGACCGGGCCGAGCGCGAGCGCGGTGGCGACGATGGCATGACCGCATTCGTGCAATGCGATGCGCCAATCGAGCGCCTGATCGGCCTCGGAGTGGGAATAGCCGATGAGCGTGCGGAGGTCGTGGAGCCCAGGCATCCTGTTCTGGCTGCGTGCGATCGACTTTGCCTGTCTGACGGCGGCATCCACATCGGCAGCGGTCATGCCGATTGCGGCTCGCGCCAGGTCATCGATATCTGACAGTGAGAATTCCGCCGGAAGCAGGGCTCTCAGAATGCCCGCAATCTCCACCTTTCCAGGCAGCGGGACCTGAACCTTGCGGTCGAAACGTCCGGGACGCAGGATGGCGGGATCAAGGCCGGCGATGTCATTGCAGGCGCCGATCAGGAGAACACCCTCCTCTCGCATCAGCAGATCGATCTGCTCAAGAACGGCGTTGATGACCTGCCGCCTGTATGAACTGTTATGATTATCCGTGTCGTAGCGGCTGCCGGCGGCGTCGACCTCATCGATGAACAAAATCGAGGGTTTCTTTGCAATCGCCGCCGCGAACGACCTGCGCATGGCCGCCAGCATATCACCGAGATGCCCGGCGCTCTGCCACTCGGCAAAGCTTGCTTGCACGAAGTCAACACTTGCGCTCGCCCCCATGGCGCGGGCCAGCCACGATTTTCCGGTTCCCGGAGGACCGTGGAGAATCAGGGATCGCGTCAGTTCCGACCATTCGCACGTGCCCTCCTTCCATGCGGCGAGGTCGGCGACCAACTGCCGTGCCGCCTGCAGGGCTGGACTGTTGCCGTCCATATCCTCCAGCCGAGGACCGTCCGGTTTTTGCCTCTTCGATGATTTCTCCGTTGCCGATGACAGCCGGTCCACGACCCCGCGCGCCGTTGGCGCACGCAGTGCAGCGGACAGGACCGAGCCAGGCAGTTCCGTGAGCGCCTTTTCATCCGGCAGTTGCTCGAGCAAGACTAGGTTTTTGCCGTCGCTAAGCCCGTGGCTGTAACGCAGATGTTCGCCAAAGTTCGCCCGGCTGAGTGACGCGATCGGCACTGGCGCAGGCAGGGCTTGTTTCAGATCAGGCGGGAACTCGCATCCGCTGGGAAGCAGGACAAACAGACGATCAGGAAGCGATAAAGCCGTGCGGATGTCGGATCCGAAAATGTTGAGTACACGTTCAGCAACCCGTCCATTGGTGATCTCGGGAGCAAGCAGGCAAAGCGCGTTCGGCTCGCCTTTGAGTATCCTCGCCTCGGAGGCCACAATCCATCCGGGTGGCATGACGATCAGTGTCAGGAGATCCTGCGCGAGGGCCACTTCCTGCGGCTCGATATTCCCTAACACGACGACAGAACCCGGCGCGCCAAAGCAGGCGATGAACGCATCCTCGCTGCCAAAAGTGGCTGCAAGTTTCAGTGCCAACGAGAGCGTCGGGTGCGGAATCGGCTGCATTGGTGATGGTCTGTCCTCCTCAGACATGGAAATATCAAGCGCATCACCTTCGAAATCAGGGTAACCGGTGAAGTCGCTTTCGTCGCTTTCCTCGTCCACATAGGACGGGGCGCGCTTGTTGAGAAAATCGAGCAAACCTGGCTGCGCATGCTCTTGTGTTCTATGCGGGCCAACGCTGTTCCATTTGTTGACCGAGCGGCCAGGGTAGCGATCCAGCTGCGGGTTTCGGCGGAGCCGGCGGACCAGCTCTTCGCCATATGCGGCCCATGTGGGGCGTGGTGCTTGATCCGTCATGGCGGATCCTCCTTGTGATGATTGGACCGAAGCAAGATGAAAGCTGAGGACAGCGATGCGCTGTCCGGCAGTCCATTCGGAGCGGGACTGCGGTCACCTCGGCGCTTGCCAGTTCTCATTCCGGATGTTCAGCATCGGGTCCCGGAACGGCCTCGTTCCGAAACGCCAGGCGGCATCCGGAACGACGGGTGACGGCGACCCAACACAATGCTGTTCTGGAATGATATTCCAGAAAGTGCCCCGTATCCGGTTAGTGGAACCGGAATACGGGCGTTTTGAAACCATTCCTGGAAAACTGTTCCAGAATGGCATGTCTATCCGGAAGATCTCGGCTTTCCTGACCGTGGCGAAGTTTGCTGGTTTGCGGTTGCCGCTTTGAGATGTGTCAGCACATGCGGGAGTATATCTGCCCGATAGATTTCCGTTTTGACGTTGATCCAGTCTGCGAGTTCGTTACAGGGGATGACCGAATCCGGAAAGCGCTGCTTCAGTTTGGCGTGCAGGGCCTTTTCCGTTTTCTGGGCGATATGGCCGGTCGGCATGGGAAACCGATACAGGACACTGGCCTCAACGGAACCCGGAATGCCCAACTGATAGCGCAAGCGGCTTTCCGGATCGCGCGAATAGCCAAGCTTGATGAAGCTGCCCTTGTGTGGCACTTCAAACGCGAGAACATAGATCTCGCTCGGTGCTGCGGACCAGCATGTGCCGCATTGCTCGCATCCGACGCGACCGGTGATGATGTTGGCGATCGCGATCCTCTGGGTGTGACCGCAGCCATCATGTCTATATGAGCGGTAGTTCGGGTTTGCTTCCGGATCGGGGCCGAGCAGTGTCCATCCCCGAGCGGCAGCATCCGAACTCAGTCTGGCTGCGTAGCAGGTCGGGCAGTGAAAGCCCGCTCTGCCGGCGGCCTTTCCCTCGCGCGCAAGTCGCTCGACACGGCCGAATTGCAAGCGCGCGGCATGGCCGCATGGAAGTCGGTAATGTCCATATTTGTGGTGCATCTCGTCGCGCTCGAGCAGTGTGAAACCGCATTTGGCGGCATCCTGCAAACGGCGGGTCTCAAGGCAACCGCCGCAAATGGGCAGGGCTGTGCGCAGCACATAAGCTTTCTGGACCGTATCAGCGCCGCATTCTCGGCATCGAAGCACAACGTGGCTACGATCACGGACGCGGCCGACAATTGAAAAACCTTTGGCTTCGGCGATTTCCTGCCATTGCGGCGGAACCGGACCGGGATAGGTGCGCCGCCACTCGCTTTCCGGCACATGCCGTGATCGATGCGGGATGTGCAGGCGACGCCGGGATTGGCTGGACGATGAATTGCGTTTGCCAGATGACTGGCGACCTTGTCTTTTTGACATGATTGTTCCTCCTGAACGCAGGATGAAAGGGGAGCGCGCGCACCGGGCCGACCTGGTGCGATGCTGATCTCTTGATGGAATAGTCGCGGTCATCACTTCCAACCGGCAATGATGGTGGCCGGAAGGGTGCGACGGGACAGGCCCGGCATGTATGGCGGAAGCCGGAATGCGTGCCGCAAAGGAAAGCGGTGTCACGATCTGGGAAAACTACAGGCCTGTGCCGACTCCGAAGCGCGGCTATCCGGAAAACGTTGGTTCCGTATTCAGGGAAGGCTCGTTTCCGGCATCATGGACTTCCCGGAACAGCTCCAGTGTCTGCAATGCCTCGACCAGGCACGTGCCTTGCTGCACGAGCCGGAATGCCCGGTGTCCCTCGAATGTCTTTGCGGTAAACTGCAGCAGGTCGGGCAGGCAGACCGCCTTGACGCGCGCAATTGCCGCTTCGTTCGCGGTTTGCGCACTGATGAGCCCAGACAGGATCCCCGTGAAATGCAGCAACACGCCATCGCCCTCGCAGCACTTCGGCAGAAGCTGCAGGGCGGCAACCGTATCGGTCAGCCGGTCCAGTGCGTTTTCCGCGTCATGCAGCCAGGCGGCACAGGCGGGATCAAAGACTTGGGCGACACCGTCGATCTCGTGCTCGGTTTCAATGAAAACCTCAAGACGCAACAGCATGGCCGCAAAAAGCAGTGAAATCGGAGAGCTGGTGAGTGTCGATGGAGAGTATAAGTCTTCATCCGCCGGATGCGGCGTGATAGGAGCGTGAATAGCCATGATAACCTCTAGCCAGGTTTGAGTGGTCAGAGCGTTGGTCGAGGGGTGCAACCCTTGCCAGCGCTCGTTTTTTATGCCATTACGCGACTCTGATGTCAACATCAAAAGGTGAAAAAGTGATGGCTCCACCCAGAAAAGACAATATTCCGCTGACGCTCCGCGTCTCTCAGGAACTGCTGAAGGCGATTGACGACCGGCGTCGCGAGGAAGAGGACATACCGACCAGACCGGAGATGGTTCGTCGGATATTACAGGACTATTTTGACAGGGGCCGGTAACGTCCCGCGACCACATTTAGCGGCTTCGATATGTCGTTCGGGGTGTACGAACAGGATGATGCTCATGCATCCTGCGTCAGAAACCCGAACAACGACAGGGCGGTATTCTCGTCGAGCGACGTCGCCAGCCGGACGATCCGGTTTCCGTGTCGCATGTTGATCCGGTAGTTGATCGAAGCCCCCATGCGCGCGCCAAGCCCGATGATCCGGGAGGTTGTGTCGGCGGCCGTCACCATCGACAGTGCGGCGGTCATGCCGGCAGGCCCGCTGCCCGCCACGACGAAGCCCGGCACAATGCCGCCCGATGCGAATGTCTGCCCCTTCATGTGCGGATTGTCGATGAAGATCTCGCCGATCTCCTGGTAGGGATAGAGTTTGCCCTCCCGCTGCAATCCGGATGGCAGCAGCCGGAATGCAAATCGCGGACTTTTCAGTCTGTTGATCCCCCACAATGCCGCAACGTTGATGAGCACACCCAACGGATAGCCGGCGCTCTCCGGCAGGAGGCCGAGCGGGCCGTTCACCAGATAGAAGGCGGTGGGCATTGCCAGGAACAACAGCGGGACGAATATCAGGATCATTCTCCCGATCGACAGCCCGGCGCCCTTGCCGGTGATGAGAAGGCCATCGCCTTGCTCCTCGATCTGGAAGCCGCGATCGAACGTTGCCGCGTTTGTCATGAGAGACTCCTTGCAGATGCCGGCAGCGGGCCGACCGGGTATGGCAAACCGGAATGAAGTGAGAGGTCAAAGCCCGTGTCGGGCAAAGACCGGCGGCAGGCTGTCGGCATCGGCGCCATAGACATGCGGCGTGCCATCCACCGAATGAACGATCACCACCGATCCGTCGGATGCCTGCACCGCGACGGATGTGAATTCGTTGCTGCAGACATGCGCCCGGCATCCGCCATGGACATACCAGCCGTCCTTCTCTTCGAAACCGCCGGCGCTGACTGCCGATGCTCGCTGCAGCGCTTCGATATCGGCATTGCCGATGACAGCCTTGATTGCCGGGAGGAACCGGTCATCCTCAAAGATCTCGTAGGCCGTCAGACCAGCCATGTCGCCGGGCAGGATGCGGTGACCGGCAAGATCGGTGGAAGCCTGCGCCGGGATCGCCAAGTCCCGCGGCGCAAGCGTGAAGATCAGCGGCGTACGGTCCTCGGCGCCATCGACGGCATAAAGCGTGATCTCATGGTTGATGGTGCCGCCCTGCCAGGGATCGGTCGGGCGGACATATTCCGGCGATCCTCCCATGTCCTCGCCGAGAATATAGCGTGCTGCGACCGCGTGTCCGGACGAGAAATGCTGCCCGCCCGTATCGCCCCGCAGCCATTCCGGATGATAGGCAATCTCGACATCCGAGCGTAGAAAGGCATCGACATTGTCGCCGAGCATCGCCTCGATGGCGGCGACATGATCTGCCCAGGCAGGTCGACAACGCCTTCAGCCCGCGTCAGTTTCCATTCACCCTCGATCCTGTCGAAGATGAGAACTCCGCAGGCATCGGCGAGATGCGGTGTGCCGCAGTCAAGCCCCCTTCCTGTCGGATTGGTGTCGATCTCGCCGAGAGGCAGACGCGCCCGCGCCATGAAATCCTGATTGGCGAAAATCCCCGCGACCATATCGCCATCATTGCCGAAGCCGACCCGGAATTGCGCGGCCTCGTCCAGATCATCTTCTTCAATCCGGCCACCGACCATGCGGAACCGACCATCATCGTAGGCGCCGCTA
Organism: Martelella sp. UBA3392; assembly: GCF_002358775.1. Lineage (NCBI taxonomy): Bacteria > Pseudomonadati > Pseudomonadota > Alphaproteobacteria > Hyphomicrobiales > Aurantimonadaceae > Martelella > Martelella sp. UBA3392. Next base: position 5,815 of record NZ_DEPM01000128.1, on the reverse strand, counting down.
TCGCTCACCGCGAAACCGTAGCCGGCCGTCAATGCATCCCGGACAGAACTCCAGTCCGATCCGATCGGCGGCAGGGATGCCGCGGCAAGAATGTCTGCCTGGGTTTTCTGTACCAGCGCCTCGACCGCCGCGTCATCGAGCGCCGGCGTCTGCCGGGCATGGGCCATGCTGGTAATAATGCCGCCATCGCCGTCGACATAGTCGAACTGGTAGAGCGTGGCGAGCAGCCCGTTGGCATGTCCCGGATCGCGACGGAAGTCGCTCGCGCGCAGGATCGCCGAGTTCAGGGAAGATGACGCCTCCCGTTCCCTGATAGCGCGTCCTTCTTCCGGCGTTGCCGGCAGGATCGCGTAGTCGCTGCCGTTGGAGAACCGCAGTCCGCCCCCGACCCGCAGATAGGTGCCCGGTGCAAACAGGCTTACCGGAAATCCGCCGCGCGCCGCGTCATAATCTCCAAGCCTGACGGACGCCCGGATCAGCACCTCCGTCTCGGGCCCGACCCGCGAATGCCGCGCCTCAAGCCGCGCCACCTGCTCGGCCAGCACCGCATCCCGGGAGAACTCATCCGCAGCCCTGTATTCCGGCGTCCGCTTCGCCAGCGCCTCGAAATCCGGCCCGTCACCGGCAAGCGACTGCGTCAGAGCCCGCCAGAAGTCATCTTCGGGGAATTCGATGGTTTCTGCCTGCGCCGGCAAAGACAGAAACGCCAGCATGCCAGCGATAATGAGGGATGGAAGTCGCATGGAATGGGTCATGTCAGGATGCTCTGCTATATGGGATCAAATTACATAAAGATGAGTATACTCCGTGGCTATATACTCATCAACCCATCGATGATCCGGATCATGGAAATCCGGGAAATCTTCGCGCAAAATCTAAAAGCAGCCCGTAAGGCCAAAGGTCTCTCCCAAGAGGAGCTTGCGCATCGGGCGGGCATCGACAGGACCTATGTCGGCGCCCTTGAACGATGCCGTTACGCCGTAAGCATAGATGTGGCGGATCGACTGGCTGCTGTGCTGGATACTGAGGTCTGGAGACTTTTGCAGCCGACGGTCTCATCTCGGGGGTCGACTGGGGAGCGGGCGCCTTAAGCGGTTCTGAACGTCGATGCACTGGCGGATGTCAGATATTGTTTCATGGATCCGGGAAGCCGGCAGTGTGGTGACTTCACTGTATCGTAAGGGTAAACTTACGGGATGGATCTTTGATATTGCAAGATTATCAATCATAATGGTGAAAAGACAGGCTGTGCGGTTTATGTCGATCATGCTGGCATTAACCGCTCGTATCGTATACCCTCGCCACCATGTTAGTGGTGACAAGGATGGCGACTATGTACTGATTATATACCAACCGAACGAGAAAAGACGGAGTAGGGAACAACAGCCTCGCCCGGCCCAGTCGGAGATGTCGGGCCCGTCTTCAGCGGCGATCGGTAGTCCGACCATTGCCGCCCAGGCCGGCCACCGCCTTCAGATCTTCCAGCAACTGTCGGATGACGGCGATGCCCAGCGAGCTGCGGCGCACGTAGGCGCCAGTAGAGAGGCGGCTGATCGACGGGTTTGTCGGGCGGATCACGAGGCCCACGGTTTTCACGTGGTCGGAAAGCTGGAGCGGTGCCATCAGTTTGGCGCGGAAGGCGCGCGTCAGGTCCAGCGCCGCGGCGAACGAGGTCGAGTGGGCGATGATGTGTGGCGGCTTCAACCGCTGCTCGGCGCAATAGCGCCGCAGCAGGGGCACATTGTCGGTCGCGCCGCTATAGGCCACCCAGGAAAAGCCGGCCAGCTCGCGCGGGCCGAGAACCGGCAATGCCGCCATCGGATCATCGGCCGCCATGATCACGGCAAGCTCGATCTCGGCCACCGGTATGGCGGTGACCAGGGCATCGGGCTCCGATGGTTCGATCGCGCCAAGCACGACATCGAGACGGCCATCGCGCAGCATCGGCAGCGTCACCGCATTCTGGTCTGCAACCAATTCGAAGGTCAGGGACGGGTACCTGTTGCGCAGCCGGGCAAACAGCGGCGCGGCATAGCGCAGGTGAAACAGCGGCCCCGCGCCGACCCGCAGGGTTTCAAGCCCGATGCCGGCGAGTGCCCGGATTTCCTCGCGCGCCTGCCGGTATTCCTGTTCGATTCGCTCGGCGCGGGCCAGAAAGTGACGCCCGGCGGCAGTCAGGCGCATCCCGCGGCGATGGCGCTCGAACAGCTTGCCGCCGAGATCCTCCTCGAGATTTGCGAGACGCTTGGTCAGCGAGGGTTGCGTCAGGCCGATCTTTTCGGCTGCGTCGGACAGATTGGCTTCCGCCGCGATCGCAAGAAAGGCAGTGAGGTTTCTGTCCACGAGCTATTCCATTTTTCTATCGCTAGGTCCGTAAAAATCGATTTTACAGAAAGCCTGCGATCCGACAAGTTCATCCTCCAAGATGTGGGAGGACTTTTTGCGGACGATTTTTGTACTTTTCGATTCCCTGAATCGAACGGCGCTCGGCGCTTATGGCGGCAAGGCGATCCCGACGCCGAACTTCGATCGCTTTGCAGCGCGCGCAGCCACATTCGACACCCACTACGCCGGTTCGCTGCCCTGCATGCCCGCGCGGCGCGACATGCAGACCGGTCGCCTGAATTTCACACATCGCCCGTGGGGCCCGCTCGAACCGTTCGACAACGCCTTTCCGCAATTGCTGAGCGCCGCCGGCGTCTATACCCATCTGGTTTCGGATCACCTGCATTATTTCGAAAACGGCGGCTGGGGCTATGCCCAGGCCTTCGACAGTTGGGATTTCATCCGCGGTCAGGAATATGACCCGACCACGGTGTTCACCGTGCCGCCGGTGGAGCGCATCCGCGAAAACTTCGACGCCCGCCACTATCCGACCGGAACGCTGCCGGAAGGCCGCACCGCCACACGTGGCACCTTGGCCAAGGATGTGTGGAAACGCTCCCGCCATGCCATCAACAAACTCGAACCGTGGGACGAGGCGGACTATCCGACCGCGAAGTGCTTTGCCAAAGCCTTCGATTTCCTCGATCGCAACCGGGACAGCGACGACTGGTTCCTGCAGCTCGAATGCTTCGATCCGCATGAGCCGTTCGATGCGCCGGAACGGTTCAAGGCAATGTTCGCGACCGGCTATGACGGCCCTGTGCTGGACTGGCCGCTCTATGAAAAGTGCACGAATTCCGCGGAGGAGATCGCCGAAATCCGGGCCAATTATGCCGCCCTGGTGGCCATGTGCGACGATTATTTCGGCCGGTTGCTCGACTGGATGGACGCCAATGACGCCTGGAAGGACACCACGCTGATCCTGACCACCGATCATGGTTATCTTCTGGGCGAGCATGAGTGGTGGGCCAAGAACCGGATGCCCTATTACGAGGAGATCTCGCATATCCCGCTGATGATCTGGCATCCCGATCACCCCGGGAGCGGCGGCGCGCGCATCGCGGAACTGACCCAGACCACCGACCTGATGCCGACGATCCTGGACCTGCATGGCGTGGCCACACCTGTGGAAGCGCGCGCCCACTCGCTGCTGCCGCTGCTGGACGAACGCCCGTCGGGGCGGAAGACAGCGATCCTCGGCATGTTCGGCGGCCCGGTCTGCGCGACCGACGGGCGGTACACCTATTTCAGGTTCCCCGAAACCGACGATCCGGCGGCGCTGCCGCTTTACACCCTGATGCCCAGCCATCTCGAAGACATGTTCTCGGTCGGCGATCTTGCCACCGCCGAACTGGTCGACGCCTTCGACTTCACCAGGGACGCGCCGTTGCTGCGGGTCAGGCTTTCCAGAAAGCTCGGCGAATCCGGCATGGACATTCTGGCAAACTGGCAGGGCGGAAACGTGCTCTACGATCTCGCCGCCGATCCCGGGCAGACGACGCCGCTAGAAGCTCCGGAGATCGAAGCCCGCATGAATGCCGCCATCATCGAGCATTTCGTGGCGCATGACGCCCCGGAGGAGCTTTACGCCCATTACGGGCTGGCCCGCGATCAAACGCCGGCGGAAAGCATTGACGCCCTCGGTTGAGCGGCGAAAAATATCAAAGGAGGAGCAAATGAAAACAACGATAGCAATCACACTGGCCGCAATCGCCGCCATGCCGCTTGCCGCCAAGGCGGACGACTTTCCCAAACGCACGGTCGAACTGATCTTCCCCTGGGGGCCGGGCAACGCGATGTCGGCCAGCCAGATCCTGGCGGAAGCGATGTCGGAGGAGCTCGGCGTCTCGATCCCGGTGATTTCGACGCCCGGGGCCGCCGGTACCAAGGCCTTCCAGATCGCGATGAACAAGCCGGCCGACGGCTACACCATCCTCGATGGCTATGTCGCGCCGCTGGTGCTGCAGCCGGTGCTCGGCAAGGCCGACTGGACCTATGCCGACTTCGTACCGCTTCACGCAGCCTTCTCCAATGCCTTCGCGATCGGCACGGCGGTGGACAATGACCGCTGGGCCAATTTCGAGGCGATGATGAACTATTGCGCCGATCACCCGGCGGAGCTTCGCTACACCACCGGATCGCGCAACAACCTGCCCCATATGGTGATCGCCAAGGTGCTGCAGAGCTATGACTGCGTGGCCCAGAACATTCCCTATACCGCCAATGGCGACGCCATGTCCGACCTCAAGAACGGCGTTCTCGATTTCGGCTTCATCAATGTGGGCGATTACCAGCAGAATGGCGACGACTACACCATCCAGCTCGTGCTGTCGGAACTGCCGGCCAGCGCCGCGGCCTTCGGCGGCGCGCCGTCCATTGCCGACCTCGATGTCGATCTCGGCCTGAGCGGGCTTGGCCCCATGGGGTGGAACTGGTGGCTGGTGCGCAAGGACACCCCGCCCGACCGCCTGGAAATCCTGCGCGAGGCGATGAAGGCCGCGATCGAACGCCCCGAGGTGCAGGAAAAGGTCAACGCGCTCGGCTTCGCCGCCCTGGAATGGGACTGGGATCAGTACGATGAGATCGTGGGTCCGGTGGCAGGCCAGTTCGAGGCGATGGGCAATGCGCTCAAATGGGAAGAAGAACAGCTTGCCAAATACTGATCTCTACAAGCCGGGCCGGGAGGAGAGAGTGACCATGAGCATCGGTAAAAGACATGTCGAATGGCTCGCGGTCGCGCTTTTCCTCGCCGTCATCGGCCTTGTGTATCAGCAGGCCGCGACCAGCATGGCCGAACAGGGTATCGCCTCCGGCGGGCCCTATGACAACGCGGCGGCCTATCCGAAGACGATCGCCGCCGTGCTTGCCCTGCTGACGGCGATACAGGCGCTGCTGCAGATCTTGCGGGCGCGCAAGGCGAAAGCCGAAACCGGCGTGCCGCTTGGCCAGCTTGTCCGGCCCGCGTCGCTTGTCCTGATATTCGCGGCCTATCTCGGGGCCCTCGGCATTGCCGGCTATCACATCGCCACGCCGATCATGCTCGCGGCGCTGATGATGCTTTGCGGCATAAGGCGACCGCTGGCGATCGTGGTTCCGGCGGTGCTGATCTCGCTGGGGCTTTCCTATGTCTTCGAAGCCTGGCTCAAGATCGTGCTGCCGGGCGGCCTCCTGCACCTGAACATTGCTTGGTGATCCATGCTCGCGCAATCGCTTGCCGCTGGCCTTGACCAGTTTCTCACACCGCTCACCCTCACACTGACGACGCTCGGCGTCATCTTCGGGCTCATCGTCGGTGCGCTGCCGGGTTTGGGACCGCTGATGGGCATCGTGCTGATGCTGCCCTTCGCGGTCGACATGCCCCCGGTGGCCGCCATGGGCTTTCTGCTCGCAATCGGCGTTGGCGGTTCCTGCGGCGGCTCGATCTCGGCGA
>NZ_DEPM01000148.1:0-18827 GCF_002358775.1 Martelella sp. UBA3392 | reverse complement strand
AGCACCGCGAGCGTGATCAGTTGCGGGATAACGCGTTTCAGTCCGGCGGGCATCACACGGCCTCCGTCTTCTTGGAGGAGGCGATCGTCTTGACGATGTTGTCGGTGGCGATCTCCGCGCCGGTCAGTTCGGCGACATGGCGGCGGTCGCGCACGACGATCACGCGGTCGGAAACCGCGATCAGTTCGTCAAGCTCGGATGAGATGATCAGGATCGCCATGCCCTCCTCGGTAATGTCCTGGATCAGGTGCAATATTTCGGCATGCGCCCCGACATCGATGCCGCGCGTCGGCTCATCGAGGATCAGGAAGCGCGGGTTCATGGCGAGCCAGCGGGCGAGCACGACCTTCTGCTGGTTGCCGCCGGAGAGTTCGCCGATCGGTTTTTCCGCGCTGGAGGTGCGGATATCGAGCTTCTCGATATATTCGGCGGCCAGCCGGTCCTGCTCGGCGCGGCTGATCGGGCGGGCCCAGCCGCGCCGCGCCTGCAGCGCCAGCGCGATATTCTCACGCACCGACAGATCGGCGATGATGCCGTCGGTCTTTCGGTCCTCGGGCGCAAAGCCGAAGCCGGCCGCGATCGCGTCGCGCGGATTGGCGATCGCGATCTTGCCGTTTTCATCGGAGATCGAGCCGGACTGGGCGCTGCGCACGCCGAAGATCAGTTCCGCGGTTTCGGTGCGGCCGGAACCGAGCAGCCCGGCAAGGCCGACCACCTCGCCGCGATGGATATCGAGATCGAAGGGTTCGATGAAATTGCGCTTGCCGAAATCGCGGACCTTGATCAGCGGTTCGCTGCCGACCCGGCCTTCGGTGCCGCGGCGCTGGGCATCGGCTTCGCTCTCGTCCAGCACGCGGCCGAGCATGTGGGAAATCAGCCGCACCCGGTCGAGCTCGGCGGTCTTTTCGGTGGTGATCTTGCAGCCATTGCGCAGCACGGTCACGCGGTCGGTGAGCGCGAAGACCTGATCGAGGAAGTGGGAAACGAAGATGATGCCGAGGCCCTCGTCGCGCAGCTTGCGCACGACGTCGAAAAGCATCTCGACCTCGCGGGCGTCCAGGCTGGCGGTCGGCTCGTCGAGGATCAGCACCTTGCCGGAAAGCGCCACCGCGCGGGCGATGGCGACGATCTGCTGGACGGCGACCGAATGGCTGCCGAGATCGCGATTGACGTCGATGTCGAGACCGTAGCCGGCGATCATCGCTTCGGCCTCGCGGCGCATGGCGCCGCCGTCGATGATGCCGAAGCGGCGTGGTTCGCGGCCGAAGGTGAGGTTCTGCGCGACCGTGAGGTTCGCAAGCAGGTTCACCTCCTGATAGACCGTGCCGATGCCGAGATCCTGGGCCTCCAGCGTGGAACGCGGGGAAATGGTCTGGCCGTCCAGCGTGATCGTGCCCTCGTCGCGGCTATAGGCGCCGGTCAGGCATTTGATCAGTGTGGATTTGCCGGCGCCGTTTTCGCCGAGCAGGGCGTGGACCTCGCCGGCGGCCAACTCGAAGCCGACATCGTCGAGCGCCTTCATGCCGACGAAGCTCTTGGTGAGGTTTTGAATTGTCAGAAGCATTTTCGAGCACCCTGGATCGATCGCGCGGCGCCTTTTGTCTTGCAAGCATTCTCGACGGGCGAGGCGCCCGACCGAAATATGCTTCAGGCGTGCCGAGGCGGCCGGGACCCCGATGACCCCGACCGCACCCGGGAGGATGGCTTAGTAGCCGAGGCTCTTGCGGCGCTCCGCCTCACCCTTCGGATCGTCTGCCTGGGTGTAGAGCTTCGATTCCGTCTGGATGAATTTCGGCGGCATGGTGCCGTCGGCCCAGTAGGCTTCCAGAGCATCGAAGGCGGGACCGGCCATGTTCGGCGTCAGCTCCACCGTGGCATTCGCCTCGCCGGCGGCCATGGCCTGGAAGTAGTCCGGCACGGCGTCGATCGCGACCACCAGAATGTCGGAACCGGGTTTCAGGCCGGCTTCCTTGATCGCCTGGATGGCGCCAACGGCCATGTCGTCATTATGCGCATAGAGCGCGCAGATGTCGGCCCCGCCGTTTTCGGCCTGCAGGAAGCTTTCCATGACTTCCTTGCCCTGCGAACGGGTGAAGTCGCCGGTCTGGCTGCGGACGATCTCGATATTGTCGTGGCCTTCAATGGCATTGCGGAAGCCGGTGGCGCGGTCGATCGCCGGCGAGGAGCCGGTCGTGCCCTGGAGTTCCACAACGCGGCAATCCTTGTCGCCGACAGTTTCGACCAGCCAGCCGCCGGCCACTTCGCCCTCATGTACGAGGTTGGAGCCGACCGCCGTCAGATAGAGATCGTCGGAGCTGTCGACCTGGCGGTCGAGCAGGACGACCGGAATGTCGGCATCCTTGGCTTCTTCCAGCGCGCTGTCCCAGCCTGTGGCGACGACCGGGGCGAGCAGGATGGCATCAACGCCCTGGGCCACGAAGGCGCGGATGGCGGCGATCTGGTTTTCCTGCTTCTGCTGGGCGTCGGAGAATTTCAGGTCGATGCCGCGCTCTTCGGCCTGCTGCTTGGTGAGCGTGGTTTCCGCTGCGCGCCAGCCCGATTCGGAGCCGATCTGCGAAAAGCCGACGGTCTGGGCCGAGGCGGCTGCCGCCGTCATGGTGATGGCGGCGACGGTTGTAAGCAATAGAGACTTCATCTGTTATGTCCTCCCGTTAACAGAACGCGGCAAGGCTTTGCCGCAGACGCCGGCGGCGCTTTCGAGCCACCCGGCAATACGCCGAGACATTCCGCACGGTCGGGGGCATGTCCTCCCGCCACGACCGTTCGTCTTGCGGCAACCGGCAGGTTTCCCGGCCAAGCTTCCCGCAAAAAATGTCCTTGCGATGAGGGGAGTGTTGCAATTTACCGCTATAGGGACAAATGAATAATCGTGTTTCTGATATAGCAGAAATGGTATGGATATGACCTCAGACGGCGAGCGCTATAGCGGACAGGACGAATTCATCCGGCGCGGACTGCGGTTTTCGCAGATGCGTCTGATCGCGCTGCTCGACCGCAAGGGCCAGATTTCATCGGCCGCCGCCCAGCTCGGCATGACCCAGTCTGCGGCCTCCCGGCTGTTGTCGGAACTGGAGCACACGGTCGGCGCCAAGCTCTACGAACGCCACGGCCGCGGTGTCGAGCTGACCGAGGCGGGCCAGGCGATGGCCGAGCAGGCGCTGGTGATCCTCAACCAGCTCGATTACGCCCATCGCGAGATCGCGCAGATCGTCGAGGGCGCGCGCGGGCTGGTGCGCATGGGCGCGGTGACCGGCCCCTCGTTGCAACTGATCATGCCTGTCATCCGGCAGCTCAGGAGAGATTTTCCCGAGATCGAGGTTTCGGTGCAGGTCGATACCTCGGACAAGCTCGCCGAGGCGCTGTTTTCCCACGATGTCGATTTCTACATCGGCCGCCTGCCGGAGGACATGGACGCGAAATCCGTGACCATGCGGCCGCTGGGCGTCGAACCGGTGACCATGATCGCGGGCGTGCACCATCCGCTCGCCGGCCGGGAGTCGATTTCGATCGGCGAGTGCCTGGATTATGATTGGGTGATGCAGCCGGTCGGCACGCCGTTGCGTCGCTCGGTCGAGGCGCATCTGATGGCGAACGGCTTCCAGCTTCCCCGCCATGTTCTGGTCACCACATCGCCGCTGCTCTCGCTCGCCATGATCGCGGAGACCGACGCGGTGACGCCGGTCGCCCGGCCGGTGGCGGATTTCTTTCATGCCGGCGGCAAGCTCGGCGCGGCGATCTGCCAACTGCCCGTGCGCGAGGCTATCGATGTCAGCGCCTACTCGATCATCCAGCGCGTTTCGGCGCTGCAGCCGCCGCCGGTCAAGCGCGTGCTGGCATTGATCGAACGCGAGATCGCGCTCCACCCCGACCAGTTTCCCGAAAGCGGCGCGCGGCGTCCGCAGAATTGATCTTAGTCAATGCCGCACTCCGGCAGGACGGGCAGATTGAAGCCATAAGTTCTGCATAGAGGAGCAAGACGTCATGTTTACGAAGATCATTGTTCCTGTCGATATTTCGACCCTCGACAAGGGCGCCGATATCTTCAGGAAAGCCGCCAGCCTGCTGGACGAGGGCGGGAAGATCACTCTCCTCCATGTGGTGGAGGAAGTGCCCTCTTACCTCGCGATCGACATGCCGGCCGATCTCATCGCCAATGCCACGGACGAGGCGCAGGACAAACTCGTGAAGCTGCGCGACGACACCGGCATCGATGCCGAGATCGAATTGCGCAGCGGCCCGCCGGCGCGCGAAATTCTTGCCTGCGCCAAAGAGCGGGGCGCCGACCTGATCATCATCGCCTCGCATCGGCCGGATTTCTCGAACTATCTGTTGGGATCGACCGCCGACAGGGTCGTGCGTCACGCTGTCTGTTCGGTGCTGGTGCGCAGATAAACACAAGTGGTGAGGGCATTCCGCCGTCAGGCAGGAACAGCCGAGGAGAACATTATGGACGTCGCACATTACAAGGCCGTGCTGGAAACACGCCAGGCCGAAATTCTGAAACGGCTGCACCGGATCGACGATGATCTCGGTCGCACCCGCAATCCCGACAGCGCGGAACGGGCGACCGAAGCCGAGAATGACGAGGTGCTGGAGGAATTCGGCCATGTCGGCTCGGACGAGTTGAAGGGGCTTGAAGCCGCCCTGCAACGCATCGAGGCCGGCACTTACGGCAAATGCGTGAAGTGCGGCAAGCCGATCTCCGAGGAACGTCTGGAAGTCGTGCCGCAGACGCCGTTCTGCAAGAAATGCGCCGCTTCGCTTTGATCTGGCGGATGGGCGGAGGCTGATTGGCCTGAAGGCCACAGCCTCGACCCGCTTCAAAAGGAAGGCCGGTCATGGCAACGAACCAGCTTCATCGCGGTCGTCTGATTGACCATGTTCAACTCGTGGTTCGCGATTTCAAGGCCAGCGAAACCTTCTACAGGGCGGTCATGTCGGTGCTCGATATACCGGTTTTCGTCATGGGCGATGATTACCTCATGGCAGACGAACTGGTCGTATCGTCCGTTGGCAGCGCAACCGCTTCGGGTCAACTGACCGGGCGTCATCATCTCGCCTTCCAGGCGAAAGATCGTGCGACCGTTGACGCTTTCTACAGCGCTGCGCTGGCGCATGGAGGGCGTGACAATGGCGCGCCCGGCCTGCGGGCCTATCATCCGTCCTATTACGCCGCCTTCGTCCTCGACCCCGATGGCAACAATATCGAGGCCGTGTACCAGGGAGAGGCAAAACGCAGCGCTCCCTCCGTTGCAATTGATTTCTAGAGCAGCCACGTTGTTAGGGCGCTGCAGGCGTTCCGGTGGCCGTGATCCTGGTTCCCGCGATGGCGGCTGAGAGAGCGGAAAGGTTTCCACTGGAAAGGCTTTCCAGGGAGAGGCCGGGTTCGCTGTCGATGCTCAGGGTCCAGCTGCCTTCCGGTTTGGGGAAGGCGCGGATCAGCGCGCTGAGTGCGGCCAATGATTCGGGGGGCATTGTTGTCTCAGGCCAGCTTGCAAGCATCGCAATTGCGACCTCCTGAGCTGCCGCGATTGCGGGGCGGGGGTCCTGGTCGGCAGGCAGGGCGCTCAGTATGGGCGGCGCGAAGAGCCTGGCGAACAGGCCGTTGTCTTTAAGAGAAGCCTCAAAATGATCGAGCGTGCCAGTGACCTCGGTCAGGTTTGATAGCGGCACATCGCTGTTGTCGAAGTCCGACAGACTGGCTGATAGCGAGAGGCGGCCGAGCTTTCCGGCGCTGAGCTCGAAATCGACCGCGCCGGTGCGTTCAGCCGGATGGGTCGCGTAGGCAAGGTGAAGGTCAATGCCGGTACTGGAGAGGCTGATGATGTAATCCTGGAGCGGCGAGCCCGTTTGCGGCACGATACGCAGACCCTTTAGCGTCAGATCTGCCGCGGCGGAAAGTCTTCCGGCCGGAAAAGTTTGCAGGAGGTCGGGGCTGAGCAGGACGACTTCATCAATTCTATAATGGATGTATGAACTCTCGACCCAGGACAGGTCAGTGGCGCGGCAGCCGCCATCGACATCTTCGATAAGGGTGTCTTGTGTGGTCTCGACGTCCGGAATGGATGCGAGAAGGGCAGCACAATCGGCGAGAGGCGCGGTCCTGTCCGCAAGCTCGGCCAGACTCGGCTGGGAAAACAGCGGGACAGCTAAAGCGAAGAGGCCGAGCGCTCGCATCGTTGCGACTCCATAAGAACGGTAAGGTTGATGTCGGCTTTCATTGCCGAGTGCGGCAGGAATGTGGCGCTCTGCACGCGCCGTCAACAGGACTTCAGGACCGGGCAACCGAATTGGTGCACATAACTGCGGAAAGCGTGGTCGCCGGCTGAATGATCGTTTTGACACGGACCCGCCTCTCGCTCAATATGAGGCTCATTGCGAACATGAGGAGCGGCGATCATGAAGGCGTTTGGTTTGAGTTTGGCGGCGGCATTGATGCTGGCCGGATCGGCTTTCGCTCAGGATGAACAGGTCAAGTATTCCGACGCGCCGACGGCGGATTGCCTTGCGGCGGCCGATACGGCGGATGCGATGCGCGCCTGTATCGGGCTTGCGACGGCACAATGCGTCGATGCCTCGGATTATGGCTCGACCACTGTCGGCATGATGGAATGCGCCGGCAAGGAAACCGACTTCTGGGACGCGAAGCTGAACGCGACCTTCAAGGAACTGATGGCGCGCGCCGAAAAGTTCGACAAGATGAACGCGGACGATCCGCGCATTGTCGAAAAGATCGCCGACAGCCTGCGCGACATGCAGCGCGCCTGGATACCCTATCGCGACGCGACCTGCACCTTTCAGTATGCGCTCGGCATGGGCGGCACGATCGCCTCGACGCTGTCTTCGAACTGCCAGCTCGAGATGACGGCGGAGCAGTATATCTACCTCGCGACCGCGTGGCAGGAGAACTGATCCGCATGGACGAGCCCCTCGCGGCATTGTAAAGCCGGGGCAAACCCAATTCAGGTGAGCCCATGCTGATACGCGATGCCGTGGAGGCCGATCTTCCGGCCATTCTCGAGATTTACAACGACGCCGTCATGAATTCGACCGCGATCTGGAACGAGATCGTGGTCGATCTCGACAACCGCAAGACCTGGCTGGCCGCGCGCCGCGCCAAGGGCTTTCCGGTGCTTGTGGCCGAGCGCGACGGCGTGGTCCTCGGCTATGCGAGCTATGGCGACTGGCGGGCCTTTGACGGCTATCGTCATACGGTGGAGCATTCCGTCTATGTGCGCAGCGATATGCGCGGCGGCGGCATCGGCCGGGCGCTGATGGAGGGCTTGCTCGCCTATGCGAAAAAGGCGGGCGTTCATGCGATGATCGCCGCCATCGAGGCCGGTAATGCCGGCTCCATCGCGCTGCACGAAAAGCTCGGCTTCTTCCACACCGGCCGCTACCCTGAGGTCGGCACCAAGTTCGGCCGCTGGCTCGATCTCGTCACGATGCAGTATCTGTTTGCGGAGTAGATCCATTGAGTTTGGAAAGGTATCTACACTGCTGGCAATGCTCCGATTCAGTGTACGTCCTTGCTCTCTGTGGTCGGGCTTGAAGAAAGGCCTATCCCCCTATTCGGCGTCATCCTCGGGCTTGACCCGAGGATCCAAGCACCTCGCCCTGCGACAGGCGTCTGCGGTTGACGTGACGTGTTCCCGACGCATGGCGAGAACGCCGCCAGCTCCTCTCGCGGCAGACGTGGTTAGATGCTCGGGACAGGCCCGAGCATGACGGCGGAGAGGATGAGCGGGCATGGTGCCGTCAAATCCGGCTTTCTGTCGGCCAGCGCCGTCGGCTCGCGCAATCAAATCGCCCCGAGCGTCCTGCTGACGGCGTTTTTCCAGCCCTTGTAGAGCCGCTCGCGGGTGGCCTCGTCCATTGACGGGGTGAACTGGCGGTCGAGCGCCCAGATTTTCGAGAATTCCTCGCGGTCGGGATAGAGCCCGGCGCGGCTGCCGGCGAGCCAGGCGGCGCCCAGCGTGGTGGTTTCGACCACCTTGGGCCGGTCGACGGGAACGCCCAGAATGTCGGAAAGGAACTGCATGGTCCAGTCATTGGCGCTCATGCCGCCATCGACGCGCAGGATATTGGCGCTGTCGGCGCTGCCCCAGTCATCCTGCATCGCTTCCAATAGGTCGCGGGTCTGGTAGCCGACGCTCTGAAGCGCGGCGCGGGCGAATTCGGCGGGCCCGGAATTGCGGGTCAGCCCGAAGATCGCGCCGCGGCTTTCGGCATCCCAATAGGGAGCGCCGAGGCCGGTGAAGGCCGGCACCATGTAGAGCGTCTGCCCGGCATCGGCGGATTTCGCCAGCGCATCGGTTTCGCGGGCGTGGCGGATCACCTTCAGCCCGTCGCGCAGCCATTGCACCACCGCGCCGGCGATGAAGATCGAGCCTTCGAGCGCATAGGTGGGCTGGCCGTCGAACTGATAGGCGATGGTGGTCAGCATGCGGTTCTTGCTGGCAACCATCCTGTCGCCGGTGTTGAGCAGCGCGAAGCAGCCGGTGCCATAGGTGGATTTCAGCATGCCGGGCGTAAAACAGGCCTGGCCGATGGTTGCCGCCTGCTGGTCGCCGGCAACGCCGTAGATCGGAATTTCGCGGCCGAACAGATCGGCCCGCGTCATGCCGAAATCGGCGGCGCAGTCCTTCACCTCCGGCAGGATCGCCTGCGGAATGTCGAGGAGCTTGCAGATATCGGCGTCCCATTCGCCCTTGTCGATATTGTAGAGCATGGTGCGCGCGGCATTGGTGGCGTCGGTCACATGGGAGCGCCCGCCGGTCAGCCGCCAGATCAGATAGGTGTCGACCGTGCCGAAAGCGAGCTTGCCATTCTCGGCTTTCCGGCGCGCACCCTCGACATTGTCGAGCAGCCAGGCGAGTTTGGTGGCGGAGAAATACGGGTCGAGCAGCAGGCCGGTGGCCGCTGTGATAAACTTCTCATGCCCGTCCTCGCGCAGCTTGGCGCAGCGGTCGGCGGTGCGCCGGTCCTGCCAGACGATGGCATTGTGGATCGGCCGCCCGGTCTCGCGGTCCCAGACGATCACGGTCTCGCGCTGGTTGGCGATGCCGATCGCGGCGATATCGGCGGTGGCGACCTCGGCGCGTTCGACTGCCTCGCGGCAGGTGGCGGCGACCGTCGACCAGATATCGGCGGGATCGTGCTCGACATGGCCGGAAGCGGGGTAATGCTGGGGGAATTCCTCCTGGGCGGAGGCGACGATCTTCATCTGATCGTCGAAGATGATGGCGCGGCTCGATGTCGTGCCCTGGTCGATCGCCAGAATATGGCCCATGGGTTTCTCCTCCCCCTCGTTGTTTTCGTCAGCCGGCGGCGTTCATCCAGTCGTCCAGCGCCGCGATCTCGTCCGCGCTCATCCTAAGGCCGCGCTTGGTGCGGCGAAAGACGATATCCTCCGCCGTCCGCGCAAATTCCTTTTCCATCAGCCAGCGCACCTCCGCCTCGTAAAGCCCGGCGCCGAAATGCCGGCCGAGATCGGCTGGCGTTTTTGCGGTTCCGAGCAAGTCCCAGCACTCGCTGCCATAGCTGCGGATCAGGCGAAGCGCCGCGGCATGGTCGAGAAAGGGGTAATCGCGCGCGAGCCTGTCGGGCATGGCCGCCGTTTCGGCCACCGGAAAGTCGCCGCCAGGCAGTGTGGATGTCGCCGTCCAGTCGCCGCCAGCCTGTGGAAAATAGTGGGACAGCTTGTGGATAACCGCCTCGGCAAGTTTCCGGTGCGTGGTGATCTTGCCGCCGAAGACGCTCAAGAGCGGCGCGCCTTCCTTGCGTAGCGAAAGGACATAGTCACGGGTCGCTGCTGTAGCGGAAGAAGCGCCGTCGTCATAGAGCGGGCGCACGCCGGAATAGGTCCACACGATATCGTCGGTCGTCACCGGCTTCTCGAAATATTCCGAGGCGAAGCGGCAGAGATAATCCGCCTCCTCGGGCGTGCATTTGGCCTCGCTGGCCGGGCCGTGATGGTCCTGGTCGGTGGTGCCGATCAGGGTGAAATCCTGCTCAAAAGGAATGGCGAAGATGATCCGCCCGTCCGAGCCCTGGAAGAAGTAGCAGCGATCATGGTCGTAGAGCTTGCGGGTGACGATGTGGCTGCCGCGCACAAGCCGGACCTTTTCCTTCGTGTCGATGCCGAGCGTGCCCTTCAGCAGATCGGCGACCCAGGGCCCGCCGGCATTGACCAGAGCGCGGGCATGAACCGGCGGCAGCGGGCCTTCGGCGTTTTCAAGCGAGATTTTCCACAGCGTCGCGCCATCTGCACCCGTCACCTGCTCCGCCCCGGTCACCCGCGTGCGGGTCATGATGTTCGCGCCGCGCGTCGCCGCATCGCGGGCCATCAGCGAGACGAGGCGGGCATCCTGTATCCAGCAGTCGGAATATTCGAATGCGCGCCGATACTCGCTTTTGAGCGGTTTGCCGGCCTTATCGCGCGAAAGATCGAGCGCCTTGGTGGCAGGCAGGATCTTGCGGCCGCCCAGATGGTCGTAGAGAAACAGGCCGAGCCGGACCAACCACCACGGGCGCAGGCCCTTGTGATGCGGCAGCACGAAGCGCATCGGCCAGGAAATATGCGGCATCGCCTTCAGCAGCACCTCGCGCTCGATCAGCGCCTCGCGCACCAGCCGGAACTCGTAATATTCAAGGTAGCGCAGCCCGCCATGATAGAGCTTGGTCGAGGCGGAGGAGGTGGCCGAGGCGAGGTCGTTCATCTCCGCAAGCGCGACGGAAAGGCCGCGGCCCGCGGCATCGCGCGCCACGCCGACGCCGTTGACGCCGCCGCCGATAACGAAAATGTCGACAGGTTCCGACATGCAAACTCCTGCTGTTGGGTGGCCCAACAATGCTCGCATGGGTTCGTTTTGTCAAAGATAATGTTCGTAAATATTCGTTTTGATGAATTGCGAACCTATTCGGCCGCCTCGCCCTTGGCTTCCGGCTTCAGCCGCCTGTGGCCGGAAACGGCGGAACCGCTATCAGCGTCAAGCCGCAGTAGCGGCACGATTGCGGCCAGCGAAATGAAGGAGACTACCAGGAAAGCGATATGGAAGTGCTGGACCGTCAGCCCTTCTCCGGTGAACCACGCCGTGGCCTCGAGTATGGTCGCGGCGAAGGCGACGCCGAGTGCGAGGCTGACCTGCTGGAACATCGATGTGGAGGCGGTCGCCTGGCTCGCCTGCGCCGGTTCGATATCGGCATAGCCGAGCGCATTGACGCCGGTGAAGAAGAACGAGCGGCAGAGCCCGGTGGCAAACAGCAGCGTGACGATGATGATATAGGGCGTCGTCGCCTCGAAGAAGGCGAAGCTCATCGTCAGCAGCGAGGCGCCGAGTGCCGCCACCATTAGCACGGTGCGGAAGCCGAAGGCTGCGAAGACGCGCGGCGCAACGAACTTCATTACCAGCGCGCCGACCGCGCCGACAAAGGTGATCATGCCGGACTGGAACGGGTTGAGGCCGAAACCGAGCTGCAGCATCAGCGGCATCAGAAACGGAAACGCGCCAGTGGCCATCCGGAAGAAGGCCGAGGCGCCAACCGCCGCGCGATAGGTCGGCGTCTGGAACAGTTTCAGGTTCAGCAGCGGATTGGCCTTGCGCCGTGCGTGCCAGAGATAGGCAAGTGCTGCCGCGATGCCGATCAAGGTGGTGATGATCCCGGTTGCCGGCGGCAGGGCCGGAAGCGAGATCACCGACATGCCGAAGACGATGCCGGAAGCGGCGGTCGCCACCAGGAAGAACCCCATCCAGTCGAGGTTCGACGTCGGCTCGTCCTTGATCGCCGGCAGGAATATGGCCGACATGATGAGACCGACAATGCCGATCGGCACATTGATCAGGAAGATCCAGTGCCAAGAAAAATAGGTGGTGATGAAGCCGCCGACCGGCGGCCCCGCCATCGGCCCGACCAGCGCCGGGATCGTCAACAGCGCCATGGCGCGCACCAGTTCGGAGCGGTCGGTGGTGCGCAGGATCACGAGGCGGCCCACCGGCGTCATCATCGCCCCGCCCATGCCCTGCAGAAAGCGCGCGCCGACGAATTCCAGCAGATTGCCGGAGACGGCGCAGGCCACCGAGCCCAGCAGGAACACGAGGATCGCGGAGCGGAACACCCGTGCGGCGCCGAACCGGTCGGCCATCCAGCCGGAGACCGGAATGAAGATCGCCAGCGCCACCATATAGGTCGTCAGCGCCAGTTTCAGCGTGATCGGCCCGACATTGAGATCGGCGGCGATCGCCGGCAGCGCCGTGGAAATCACCGTTGAATCCATGTTTTCCATGAACAGGGCAACAGCCATGATGAGCGGAACGACGGGATTCATAGACGGGACTTCTCTGTCAAAAACATGCGAAAGGCATACTTATTAGACCCCGCCGTCCGAAACGCCAAATGATAATCACGCGGCGTTTCACGCAAAAGTGAGACCGGAGCGCGGCTGAAATCGGCTCATTGTCTTGAAACCGTGGTTTTCTCCCCAAATTCAGTGTTTTCATTTCAAGGAGGACGATGATGGCAGAAGACAATGGCATTCACCGCCGCCGCCTGATGGCGACAGCCGGCATTACCGCACTTGCCGCGCCCTTTATCGCCAGAGGCGGCAGCGCGATCGCCGCCGACGGAGAGATGATGGAAACGTCGCGGGGCCCCCGGACCGACAGCTTCAACCTCGGCGATTTCAAGCTGGTCGTGGTCGAGGACGGCACCCGCGTGATGGAAAATCCGGGCGATACCTTCGGCACGGGGCAGGATCCCGCCGATGTTGCCGCACTTCTGGAAGAGAACTTCCTGCCCGAGGACAAGATGGTCAACGGCTTCGCGCCGGTGCTGGTCGATACCGGGGAGCAGGTGATCCTGTTCGACACCGGCATGGGCCCGGCCGGTCGCTCCTGGGGCGCGGGGCAGCTTATGGCGGGCCTGAAGGCCAATGGCTATCAGCCGGGCGATATCGATGTCGTGGTGATTACCCACATGCATGGCGACCACATCAACGGGCTTATGGAGGAGGGCGGCCCGGCCTTTCCCAATGCCAGCTATGTGTTCGGCGACAAGGAATATGCCTTCTGGAGCGATGAGGCCCGCGTCGGCACGCCGGCGGAAGGCGGGCATGAAAGCGTCAAGAAACTGATCGTCCCGTTTGCCGAGCAGGCGCGGTTCATCATGGGCGGCGATGAGGTGGCCCCCGGCATCACCGCCATGGAGGCTTTCGGCCATACGCCGGGCCACATGATCTTCATGCTCGAATCGGGCGGAAGGCAATTGCTGCTGACGGCCGACACCGCCAATCACTACGTGCTTTCGCTGCAGCGCCCGGACTGGCAGGTGCGCTTCGACATGGACAAGGAGATGGCGGCGGCGACTCGTCGTCAAGTCTTCGACATGGTCGCGGCGGAGAAAATCCCGTTCCTCGGCTATCACATGCCGTTCCCCTCGGTCGGCTATGTCGAAAAGACCGATCAGGGCTACATGTTCATGCCGAAAACCTACCAGTTCGCGCTTTGAGACCTCAATAGCGCCACGGCTTTGCTGGAAAACCCTGCAATCCGCAGTCATGGCTGCGGATTGCTATTTCCAAGCCGTCATCTTCGTGTTACGAGCACTCGCCAACTTCCAGGATTATCTTGCAAGGGACCGGATGGGGAAATCCTTCCGGGCCATTTCGTATTTTGAAAAGGAAATTGGCCATGGCGCAAATCATTCAGGCCGCGACCGGCATGCAGGCGCTCACCTTCGACGATGTGCTGCTGCAGCCGGGTCATTCCGAGGTCATGCCGGGCGAGGTCGATGTTTCGACCACGATCGCCCAGGACATCCACCTCAACCTGCCGATCCTCTCTTCCGCCATGGATACCGTGACCGAGGCCCGGCTTGCCATCGCCATGGCGCAGGCCGGCGGCATCGGCGTCATCCACCGCAACCTCTCGCCTCACGAACAGGCCGAGCAGGTCCGTCAGGTCAAGAAGTTCGAAAGCGGCATGGTCGTCAACCCGGTGACGATCGGTCCCGATGCCACGCTCGCCGAAGCGCTGGCGCTGATGAAGACCCACAAGATTTCCGGTATTCCGGTGGTCGAGCAGGGCACCAGCGACGGCCACACATCGGGCCGGCTTGTCGGCATCCTCACCAATCGCGATGTCCGCTTCGCATCCAATCCCGAACAGCGCATCTATGAACTGATGACGCGCGAAAACCTGATCACCGTGCGCGAGACGGTCGAGCAGCAGGAGGCCAAGCGCCTGCTGCACCACCACCGCATCGAAAAGCTGCTGGTGGTCGACGATCGCGGCCATTGCGTCGGCCTGATCACCGTCAAGGACATGGAGAAGTCGCAGCTCAACCCCAATGCCTCCAAGGATGCGCAGGGTCGGCTGCGCGCCGCCGCCGCGATCTCGGTCGGCGATGACGGCTATCAGCGCGCCGAAATGCTGGTCGATGCCGGCGTCGACCTGATCGTCATCGACACCGCCCACGGCCATTCGCAGAAGGTGCTGGATGCAGTCGGTCGGGTGAAGACGCTGTCGAACTCGGTGCGCATCATGGCCGGCAATGTCGCCACCGCCGATGGCACCAGGGCGCTGATCGATGTCGGCGCGGATGCCGTCAAGGTCGGCATCGGACCGGGCTCGATCTGCACCACCCGCATCGTCGCCGGCGTCGGCGTGCCGCAGTTGGCGGCCGTCATGGCCGCTGCCGAGGCCGCCCGCGAGGCCGGCATTCCGGTGATCGCCGATGGCGGCATCAAGTTTTCGGGCGATATGGCCAAGGCCATCGCCGCCGGCGCGTCCGCCGTCATGGTCGGCTCGCTGCTTGCCGGTACCGATGAGAGCCCGGGCGAGGTGTTCCTCTATCAGGGCCGCTCGTTCAAGGCCTATCGCGGCATGGGCTCGGTCGGCGCCATGGCGCGCGGCTCCGCCGACCGCTATTTCCAGGCCGAGGTGCGCGACACGCTGAAGCTGGTGCCCGAAGGCATCGAGGGACAGGTGCCCTACAAGGGCCCCGCTGGCGCGGTGCTGCACCAGCTCGGCGGCGGCCTGCGCGCCGCCATGGGCTATGTCGGCGGCAAGACCATCCCCGACTTCCAGGAAAAGGCGACCTTCGTCCAGATCTCCAACGCGGGCCTGCGCGAAAGCCACGCCCACGACGTGACGATCACGCGCGAAAGCCCGAACTATCCGGGTAGCGTTTGAACCCTGAGGCAAGACCTATCAGCCCACAATCTCCCCCCTTGAGGGAGGGCTATCGCATATGGCGTAGCAGCTTGCTCCCAATACTCTCTCCCTCAAGGGGAGAGATTGTTGGGGGCAAGCGGCATCGATTTCAACTCTGGCTCTGCGACTGGCTCTGGCCGGCCACGCTGAGCTTTACCTCGAGCGTTTCGCGGCCGCCGCCGATGGTCATGCCGGAGACGGGGGCGGCGTCGCGATAGTCGAGGCCGGTGGCGACGCGGACATAGCGTTCGTCCGGGCAGACCTTGTTGGCGGCGTCGAAGCCGACCCAGCCGAGGCCCTCCAGATAGCATTCCGCCCAGGCGTGGCTCGCCGTCTGGTTGGGGCCTTCCTCCATATAGAGATAGCCGGAGACATAGCGCGCCGGCACTTTCATGGCGCGCGCCGCGGCGATCACGATATGGGCGTAGTCCTGGCAGACGCCCTCCTTGTTTTCCAGCGCCTCGGCGGCGGTGGTCGCAATCGAGGTGGAGCCGGGCTTGAAGGTCATCGACTTGTGCAGGATCGCCATCAGATCGTGCAGCCGGGCGAGATCGGAATCGCCTTCCAGACGCGCGACGAGCGCCTTGATCGGCTCTTCCGCCATCGTCAGCGGCGTCGGCCGCAGGAACAGCCAGAGCGGAATATCGGGCGAGGCGGGGCCGAAAATGCCGTCGGTGTCACGTGTTTCGACAATGCCGGCCGCAGTCAGCCGCACGGTCTTGTGGTCGCCTTCCACCGAGACGAGACGCACATGGTTTTCGTACTGGTCGATATAGGCGACCTCGCTCTTGGCGCCCTCGATCGACACCGTCCAGTCCTTCACGGTCTGGCTCGCGGAGCTCACCGGCGTCAGCCGCAGCCGCTGCAGGGAGAACTGAACCGGCTCGTCGTAACTGTACTCAGTCACATGGCTGATGTTCAAAAGCATAGTTTCCTGTCCCTTTTCACGCTTCTGCGTCAGACGTAGAAGCGATACCCCTCGCTGATTTGCTGGCTGACGATATTGTTGCGGCTGACGAAATCCTCCAGGAATTCATGCAGGCCGTTATCCATGATCGTCTTGATCTTCTGCGTTCTCAGCGTGTTGCGGATCGCATGCGCGGTTTCGTGCACCTGCACCCTGGCGCCGTAATCCGCCGCCAGATAATCGAGGTTGAGCACGATCTTCTCGTAGCAATAGGCAAGCGAGCGCGGAAGCTGGACGTCAAGGATCAGGAACTCGGCGATCTGGCTCGGCTTGTACTCGCCGTTATGCACCCAGCCATAGGCGCGGTGGGCGGAGACCGAACGCAGGATCGATTCCCACTGCAGATTGTCGAGCGAGGTGCCGACATGGTGCACCGAGGGCAAGAGCACGTAATATTTCACGTCCAGAATGCGGCTGGTGTTGTCGGCGCGCTCGATGAAGGTGCCGATATGGGCGAAGTTATAGATCTCGTTCCTCAGCATCGAGCCGTGGAAGGCCCCGCGGATCAGCGCGGTCCGGTGCTTGATCACGTCGATCGCCTTGGGCAGGTCGGCCGGCTTCATCTTGGCGCCCAGCAGGGCGCGGGTGTCGATCCAGCACTCGTTGGTCGCTTCCCAGGTTTCCCGGGTCAGCGCGGTGCGCACCATGCGGGCGTTCTGGCGGCCGGAATCGATGCAGGAGACGACGCTGGAGGGATTGCGGCGGTCGCGCAGCAGAAAGTCGATGGCGTTATCGGCCGTCAGCTTGTCGTAGACCTCGAAATAGGCCTCCTGAACGCCGGCGCTTTGCAGGATGCCGTCCCAGTCGTCGGCGCCCTTGGAGCGGGTCAGCGACACCCGCTGGCCGGCATCGATCAGGCGGGCCATGTTTTCCGCGCGCTCGATATAGCGAAACATCCAGTAGAGGCCGTTTGCGGTTTTTCCGAGCATGATCAGTCCTCCAGCACCCAGGTGTCCTTGGTTCCGCCGCCCTGGCTGGAATTGACCACCAGCGAGCCTTCCTTCAGCGCCACGCGCGTCAGCCCGCCGGGCATGATGCGGACGCGATCGGAGACGAGGACATAGGGACGAAGGTCGACATGGCGCGGCGCGATGCCCTTCTTGACGAGGATCGGCACGGTCGACAGCGACAGCGTCGGCTGGGCGATGTAATTCCCCGGCCGGGCACGCAGCTTGGCGGAGAAATCCTCAAGCTCCTTCTTGCTCGCCGTCGGGCCGACCAGCATGCCGTAGCCGCCCGAACCATGGACCTCCTTGACCACGAGGTCGGCGATGTTGTCGAGCACATAAGCGAGGCTTTCCGGCTCCGAACAGCGCCATGTCGGCACGTTTTCCAGAAGCGGTTTCTGGCCGGTGTAGAATTCGACGATCTCCGGCATGTAGGAATAGATCGCCTTGTCATCGGCAATGCCCGTGCCCGGCGCGTTGGCGATGGTGATGTTGCCGGCGCGATAGACGTCCATGATGCCGGGAATGCCGAGCGCGGAATCCGGGCGGAAGGTCAGCGGATCGAGGAAGTCGTCATCGACGCGGCGGTAGATCACGTCGATCGCCTGGTAGCCGCGCGTGGTTCGCATCTGCACCTTGCCGTCGATGACGCGCAGGTCCGATCCCTCGACCAGTTCCACGCCCATCATGTCGGCGAGGAAGGAGTGTTCGTAATAGGCGGAATTGTAGATGCCGGGCGTCAGAACAGCCACGCGCGGGCGGGTGCCGGTAAAGCCGGGCGGGGCAAGCGTTGCAAGGCTCTGGCGCAGAAGCTGCGGATAGTCCTCCACCCGTCGCACCCGGTTCTTGTAGAACAGTTCGGGGAACATCTGCATCATGGTTTCCCGGTTCTCCAGCATGTAGGAGACGCCGGAGGGCGTGCGGGCGTTGTCCTCCAGCACGTAGAACTGGTCCTCGCCGGTGCGCACGATGTCAGTGCCGACAATGTGGGTATAGACCCCGCCGGGCGGCTCAAAGCCGATCATCTGCGGCAGGAAGGCGTCGTTCTCCTCGATCAGCCGGCGCGGCAGGCGTCCGGCCTTGATGATTTCCTGCTTGTGGTAGATGTCCTTCAGGAAGGCGTTGAGCGCGATCACCCGCTGCTCGATGCCGGCGGCCAGCTTGCGCCATTCGCGCCCGGCGATGATGCGCGGGACGATGTCGAAGGGGATCAGCTTTTCAGAGCTGTCCGCATGACCGTATACGGCAAAGGTGATGCCGGTCTTTCGAAAAATATTCTCGGCATCTCGGGACTTTGCGATCAATGATGCGGGGTTCTGCTGGCTGTACCAGTCATAATAGTCCTGGTAGGGCGCGCGCGGCTGGTTGTCCGCGGTCATCATTTCATCGAATGGCAAAGCGTTCATCCCCCGATTGTTATTCTTACATATCAATACAACATCGTCAGCAATGCAAGGACCATGCCTTGCCGTGCGACAACCATTTTTAAAGTGCTCCTTCACAGAAACGCGCCGAAAAACAGGCAGTTCCACAATACTTCGCCGATTTAGTGTGCAACGCCCGCCCGCCACCGGCGCTTTCCGCACAAAACAAAACCCGCCGGCGATGCGGCGGGTCGGTAGAAGGAGGGCGCTTGCCCCTGTTTTCCATCTCCGAGTCACCCTCGGGCTTGACCCGAGG
>NZ_DEPM01000009.1:0-8758 GCF_002358775.1 Martelella sp. UBA3392 | reverse complement strand
GATGCTCCAGCATCGCTCTGCGGTATTTTCCTACTCGGATGGCCATTCCAGCACGCATCATATGGGTCATAATCACTGATCCTTGGTATTAGCTTTCCGACGCCCGCCGGACAAGCGCCGCCTTTTCAGCCGCGCCCGTGCGGCGCGTCAAGATCGAGTACCGGCCCTTCGGGCACGATACCCGTCGGGTTGATCGTCTTGTGCGAGCCGTAATAGTGGCGCTTGATGTGGTCGATATTGACTGTCTCCTTAACGCCCGGGACCTGATAAAGTTCTCTGAGATAGCCCGAGAGGTTGGGATAGTCGGCAATCCGCCTCAGATTGCACTTGAAGTGGCCGACATAGACCGGATCGAAGCGCACCAGCGTGGTGAACAGCCGCCAGTCGGCCTCCGTCAGTCGGTCGCCCATCAGATAGCGGTTTTCGCCGAGGCGCTTTTCCAGCATATCGAGCGTTTCGAACAGCTTCAGCACATTCTCCGAATAGGCCTCCTGCGTGGTCGCGAAACCGGCCTTGTAGACGCCGTTGTTGACCGTGTCGTAGACCACGGCGTTGATCTCCTCGATCCCCTCGCGCAGATCCTCCGGGTAAAAGTCGACGTCATTGCCGGTCAGGTGGTCGAAGGCGCTGTTGAACATGCGGATGATTTCCGCCGATTCGTTGGAAACGATGGTCTCGCGCTTCTTGTCCCAGACGACAGGCACGGTGACGCGGCCCGAATAGTTCGGATCGGCCTTGGTGTAGACCTGCCAGAGATAGTCGGCGCCGTTGACCTTGTCGGAAGTGCCGCCGTCGCGGTTCCTGAATTCCCAGCCGTTTTCCAGCATCAGCGGGTCGACGATCGAAACGCCGATATAGTCCTCAAGACCCTTCAGCTTGCGGAAGATCAGCGTGCGGTGCGCCCAGGGGCAGGCAAGCGCCACATACAGGTGATAGCGGCCCTTCTCGGCCGCAAAGCCGCCATCGCCCTCGGGCCCGGCGCTGCCGTCGGCGGTGATCCAGTTCCTGAATTTCGAGCTTTCGCGCTTGAACTTGCCGCCCGTCTTGTCGGTGTCGTACCAGACGTCCTTCCAGACGCCGTCTACCAGCATACCCATGGCCTGCTCCTTTCATTCGTCTTACCCATTTACATACGGCGCGCCTTCGACTTTGCCACCCCCGAAACCATTGACAGTGTGTTGCATGCCATCGGGCCCTGTCATTTTCGCAGTCGCCGGTCTGGACGACCGCTGCGTTTCCTGCTAGTGGCCGACGACACGCAAATATGGAAAATGTCATGCGGGACCTGCGACGACGCTGATTGAGACTTCAGACCGGACCTCCTCCGGCCCCGAAATCATGCGTTCTCCAGACAGGTTCAGACATCAATGACGAGTGAATTGCGTTACCTCCCCGAAGAGGCCTCCCACGACGCTGCCATCGAGGAAATCAATGCCGAGGCCTTCGGCCCGGCCCGTTTCGTGCGGGCTGCCGCCCGTATCCGCGAGCAGGGGCCTCATGATCCCGCGCTGTCTTTTGTCTGCGTCGATGGCGACGAGGTTATCGCCTCGGTTCGGATGACGCCGGTTTTTGCCGGCATGGCCGAAGGGCACATGCTCGGTCCGCTCGCCGTCAAACCCTCCTACAAGAACCGCGGCATCGGCCGCCACCTCGTCAAGATAGTAGTTCAGGCCGCCCGCGATGCCGGGTCGGAAGTCGTGATCCTGGTCGGCGATCCGCCTTATTACGGCCCGCTCGGATTCCTGCCGATCGTCCCGCCCACGCTGCAATTGCCGGGGCCGGTGGATTACCGCCGCGTTCTGGCCGCGCCGCTTGTCGAAGGCGTGGAGGGGAAGCTCATCGGCATGATGCGGTTTCGCGGTTAGGGCTTTTCCGTTTTGTGAGAGGCCAGCGCGTTGGTGAAACCTCTCAGCCTCAATCTCCCCCCTTGAGGGGGAGATGTCGCGAACGCGACAGAGAGGGGTAAAGCGTATCCGATTTACTCTGCGTTCGCGGCTTGCGGTTCACCCCTCTCTGCCCCTGTCGGGGCATCTCCCCCTCAAGGGGGGAGATTGGGGGGTGGGTTTGGCCGGTGCCGCGGTGACATCGCTGTGCACGAAAGGACATCGCCATGCTGCGTGAGCGCGTCCTTCCCGTTGCCACCGTCGTCTTTGCCATCCTTGCCATCTGGTGCGTGTTCGTGGTGGTCATGAACCGGCAGTTTGTCGAGGATCAGGCGCGGCGCGCGGGGCAGGAAATCTCCTTCGCGGAAGTCGTGAAACAGAGCTACACGCTGGAGCGGCCGGTGCTGCCGTCGCCGCATCAGGTGGCGGCCGAGCTTTGGGATACAACAGCGAACAAGAAGATCACCTCGAAACGCAGCCTCGTCTATCATGCCTGGATCACCCTGTCCTCCACGCTGCTCGGCTTTGCAATCGGCTCGGGTTTCGGCATCATTCTCGCCATCGCCATCGTCCATAACCGCACGATGGAACGCTCGATGATGCCGTGGATCATTGCCAGCCAGACGATCCCGATCATCGCGATCGCGCCGATGCTGATCGTGGTGCTGAACGCGATCGGCATCACCGGGCTGTTGCCGAAGGCGCTGATTTCGACCTATCTGTCATTCTTTCCGGTCGCCGTCGGCATGGTTTCGGGGCTGCGCTCGCCCGATGCGCTGCAACTCGACCTGATGCGCACCTATAACGCCAATGACCGGCAGGTGCTGTGGAAGCTGCGGCTGCCGTCGGCCATGCCGTATCTGTTCACCTCGCTGAAGATCGCGATCGCAATCTCGCTGGTCGGCGCGATCATCGCCGAACTGCCGACGGGCGCGGTGGCGGGGCTTGGCGCGCGGCTGCTCTCCGGCTCCTATTACGGCCAGACGGTGCAGATATGGTCGGCGCTGTTCATGGCGGCGATCCTGGCCTCGATCCTGGTGGCGCTGGTCGGTGTTGCGCAGGCTGCGGTGCTGAAGCGCATGGGGGTCAAGCCATGAGCGGTTTCGTCTGGTTTGCGCTCGCCTTCTGGATTGGCGGCTGGGCCTTCAACGAATGGCTGGTGCGGCAGAAATTTTCCAACCGCACGCTGTCGCGGATCGCATGGTTCGCCGTTCCGGTGATCTTCGGCGTTTCGCTGCTGATATTGTGGGAAAGCGTCGTCATCGCCTTCGACATACCGCCGATCCTGCTGCCGGCACCGTCCGATGTCTGGGTGCGTCTCACCAATTCGCTGCCGATCCTGTGGGCCGATTTTCGCCAGACCTTCCTGAAGGCGGTGCTGATCGGCTATGCGCTCGGCTGCGGTTCGGGTTTCATCGTGGCGATCCTGATTGACCGCTCGCCCTTCCTGAAACGGGGATTGCTGCCCTTCGGCAATTTCGTCTCGGCGCTGCCGATCGTCGGCATCGCGCCGATCATGGTGATGTGGTTCGGCTTCGACTGGCCGTCCAAGGCCGCCGTGGTGGTGGTCGCGACCTTCTTTCCGATGCTGGTCAACACCATTCAGGGCTTGTCCTCGGCCAGCGACATGGAGCGCGACCTGATGCGCACCTATGCCGCCTCGTGGTCGCAGACGCTGATCAAGCTGCGCCTGCCGGCCGCATGGCCGTTCATATTCAACGCCTTGAAGATCAATTCCACGCTGGCGCTGATCGGCGCTATTGTGGCAGAATTTTTCGGCACACCCACCGTCGGCATGGGTTTCCGGATTTCCACGGAAGTGGGCCGGGCCAATATCGACATGGTCTGGGCCGAAATTGCGGTGGCGGCGGTTGCCGGCTCCGCGTTTTACGGGGTGGTGGCGCTCATTCAGCGCGTCGTCACCTTCTGGCATCCCTCCGTCCGTTCGGGCCGGTCGTGATGCAATGAGCCAAAATAGGGGAACGTAACCATGAAATCGACTTTTATCGCGGCGCTTGCCGCAGGCGGCATGATGCTTGGGGCAGGCCAGGCCTTCTCCGCCGATGAAATCACGCTGCAGCTCAAATGGGTCACGCAGGCCCAGTTCGCAGGCTATTACGTGGCACTTGAAAAGGGCTTCTACGAGGAAGAAGGCCTCGACGTCACCATCAAGCCCGGCGGCCCGGATATCGCGCCGGCACAGGTTCTGGCCGGCGGCGGCGCCGATGTGATCGTCGACTGGATGCCGTCGGCCCTTGCCACCCGCGAAAAGGGCGTGCCGCTCGTCAACATCGCCCAGCCCTACAAGTCCTCCGGCATGATGCTGACGTGTCTCAAGGAAAACAACGTCATGAGCCCGGAGGATTTCCCCGGCAAGACGCTCGGCGTCTGGTTCTACGGCAATGAATATCCGTTCCTGTCGTGGATGGCCCATCTCGGCATTCCGACAGATGGCGGCGAAGACGGCGTGACCGTGCTCAAGCAGGGCTTCAACGTCGATCCGCTGCTGCAGAAGCAGGCAGCCTGTATTTCCACCATGACCTATAACGAATACTGGCAGGTGGTGGATGCCGGCATTTCGGAGGACCAGCTCAATACCTTCAAATATGAGGACGAGGGCGTGGCAACGCTGGAGGACGGTCTCTATGTCTTGGAAGACGACCTGAAGGATCCGAAATTCAAGGAAGACATGGTCAAATTCGTCCGCGCTTCGATGAAGGGCTGGAAATGGGCCGAGGAAAACCCGGACGAAGCCGCCGAGATCGTGCTCGACTATGACGACACCGGCGCCCAGACCGAAAAGCACCAGAAGCGGATGATGCGCGAAGTCGCCAAGCTGACGGCCGGCTCCAACGGCGCGCTCGACCCGGCCGACTATCAGCGCACCGTCGAGGTTCTGCTCGGCGGCGGCTCCGACCCGGTCATCACCAAGGAGCCGGAAGGCGCCTATACGCTGGAAATCACCGACGCGGCGCTTTCCAACTAAGCTCATAGAGGCAGCTAAATTTTTACGCGCGGCATCCTTGTGATGTCGCGCGTATTGCATTTTTGCACCAGATCGGTTTTAAATCGAACCACTCGGTTCAATTAATGCGGCTTTATGCCCGCGACCATCTTGAAAAATACCGGGTTTATGACGAACTGCCGCACGACGCGACGACGCATGCCCTGCGGGCCGCTCTCGCGATTGCCAGATTGAGTTTTTGCCACGGCGACAATCCGACCGCCCGGCGCGACACGTAAACGAGCTTGGAAGTCCGCCATTCGGGCAGGACGATTGCTCACGAGGAACCGGCCTCCTCCCGGCCGACTGGGGTACTCTACATGCCGAAACCGACCCGCCTTGCCGCAGCGACCGCCGTGCTCATCGCACTTGCCGCGGCACCCTCCATTGCCGCGGATGCGGAAACCTCTGCCGAGCCGGCCGTTTCCCTTCCCGCCATCGTGGTTACCGATGCAACGGTAAAATCGCTGACCGAAATTGTGCTGGCAACCGGCACCATCCGTCCGGTCGAGGAGGTGTTCGTGCAGCCGCTGCTTGAGGGGCTTTCAATCGAGACCATCGAGGCCGAGATCGGCGACCGGGTCGAGGCGGGCGCGGTGCTTGCGACCCTGCGCACCGACATGCTGGAGCTGGAGCGGAGCAGCCTGCAGGCGAACAAGGCCAGGGCCGAGGCGAGCCTGGCGCAGTTGAAGGCGCAGTTCACCGCCAGTGAAGCCGCCCAGACCGATGCGCGCCGCCAGTTCGAGCGCACCAAGAGGCTCGCCGATAACGGATCTGTCTCGACCTCCGCTCTGGAGCAGGCGGAGACCGAGGCGCTGCGCGCCGATGCCAGCGCGGCGGCTGCCCGCGAGGCCATCTCGGTCGCCCACGCCGAGATCGCGGTCACCGAGGCGCAGATCGACGATATCGCGCTGCGTCTTGAGCGCACCAATATCAAGGCGCCGGTCTCTGGCGTGATTTCCGACAAGAACGCCCGTATCGGCGCCATCGCCAGCGGTTCTTCCAGCCCGATGTTCACCATCATCGAGGACGGCGCGATCGAACTCGTGGCGCAGGTTCCGGAAGATTCGGTGATGAAGGTCGCCGCTGGCCAGAAGGCGAAAATCGAGCTCGTCGGCGCCGGTGCGCCAATCACGGGCACGGTGCGACTGGTCTCGCCGATCGTCAACGACGCCACCCGGCTTGCCGATGTGTTCATCAGCATCGACAACCCGGAAAGCGCGCGCTCGGGCATGTATGCCAGCGCCGAAATCATCACCAAGCAGGCGGACGACCTCGCCCTGCCGCTGACGGCGGTCAATATCAGCCAGGGCAGCGCCACGGTGCGCCGCGTCAAGGACGGTGTCGTCGAAGTCGTTGATGTGGAGACCGGTATTCAGGACGGCGAGACCGTTCAGATCACAAGCGGGCTTGCCGAAGGCGACCAGGTGGTGGCCAAGGCCGGCGCCTATGTGCGCGCCGGCGACCGCATCAACCCGGTGCCTGCCTCCACCACGGCGTCCAACTGAGGATCTGAGCGATGAATTTTTCAGCCTGGGCGATCCGAAATCCCGTCGCGCCGCTTCTGGCGATGGGGCTGCTGCTGTTTTTGGGCCTGCAGGCCTTCAAGGACATGCCGGTCACGCGTTTTCCGAATATCGACGTGCCGGTCGTCGCCGTCACCGTGGCACAGTCGGGGGCCGCCCCCGCCGAGCTTGAAATGCAGGTGACGAAGAAGATCGAGGACGCGATCGCGAGCGTCACCGGCGTTGACGAGTTGAACTCGACCGTGACGGACGGCATCTCGACGACCTCGGTTCTGTTCCGCATGGAGGTGAGTCCCGACGAGGCGCTGCGCGACGTCAAGGACGCGATCGACAATATCCGCTCCGACCTGCCGGCCACCGCCGAAGACCCCGTGGTGCGCAAGATCGATGTCGAGGGACAGGCGATCCAGACCTTCGCCGTCTCCTCCCCCAACATGTCGCTGGAAGAACTGTCCTGGTTCGTCGACGACAAGGTGGAGCGCGCGCTGCAGGGCATCAAGGGCGTCGGCCGGGTCGACCGTTATGGCGGCGCGGACCGCGAGATCCAGGTCTCGCTCGATGCCGACAAGCTGGCAAGCTATGGCATCACCGCCTCGGAGGTGAACGCGCAGCTACGCCAGACCAATGCCGATGTCGGCTCTGGCCGCGGCCAGGTCGGCGGCTCGGAACAGGCGATCCGCACGCTTGGCGACAGCCGCAGCGTCTCCGATCTCGCCAGCACCACGATCGCGCTCGGCGGCGGCCGGTATGCCCGGCTTTCCGACCTTGGCACGGTCACGGACACTTATGAGGAGCCGCGCACCTTCGCGCGCCACGGCGGCGAGCCTGTCGTCTCCTTCGGCGTGTTCCGCTCCAAGGGCGCCAGCGAAGTGACGGTTGCCGACGCGGTGGCCGAGGCGCTGGACGAGGTCCGCGCGGAAAACCCTGATGTCTCGATCTCGCTGATCGATGACGCGGTGTACTTCACCAAGGGCAACTACACCGCCGCGATGGACACGCTGTACGAGGGCGCGCTGCTCGCCATCATCGTCGTGTTCCTGTTCCTGCACAATTGGCGGGCGACGCTGATTGCCGCGGTCGCCCTGCCGCTCTCTGTGATCCCGACCTTCTGGATCATGGACATGCTCGGCTTCTCGCTCAACCTGGTGAGCCTGATCTCGCTGACGCTGGCGACCGGCATTCTCGTCGATGACGCGATCGTGGAGGTCGAGAATATCGAGCGCCACATCAATATGGGCAAGACGCCCTATCGCGCGGCCCTTGAAGCGGCCGACGAGATCGGGCTTGCGGTGATCGCCACGAGCTTCACCATCATCGCCGTGTTCGTGCCGGTGTCGTTCATGCCGGGCATTCCGGGCCAGTACTTCATCCAGTTCGGCCTGACGGTGGCGTTCGCCGTGTTCTTCTCGCTGGTCGTCGCCCGCCTGATCACCCCGGTGATGGCGGCCTATATGCTGAAGCCCAGCAAGCACAAGCACAAGGAAGACGCCGAGCACAATGATGGTCGGATCATGCGCAGCTACACCGCTGCCGTGCGCTGGACCACCAAATGGCGTTATGCGACGCTGGTGGCCGCGATCGGCGTTCTCGCCGTCTCGCTGTTCTTCATGGCGCGCATTCCCGGCAGTTTCATACCGCCGGAAGATGCCTCGCGCATCGTGCTCTCGGTGGAACTGCCGCCGAATGCGCGGCTTTCCGACACCGAGGAGATGACCGACCTGATCGCGGAGCGGATCGAAGGCTATGACGGCGTCGAGGATGTCACCGTGCTGGGCGGTTCCTCGCCGCTGGGCGACCTCGAATATCGCCGGGCCACCATCACGGTCACGCTCGGCAAGCTCGCGCATTCACTGCCGGAAGCGCTGGTCAACGATATGCTCGGCGGCTTACCGCTGATCGGCCAATATCTGCCGAAAATCCCGCCATCGGGCCGCGAAATTCCGCAATGGCAGATCGAGCAGGAAATCCTGGCCGGGCTTGCCGACATTCCCGACCTTCGGATCACCAAGCTCAACGACCGCGGACAGCGTGATATCGAGTTCAACTTCCTCTCCGACAATGAGGAGGACCTGCAGGAGGCTGTCGCGATCCTGGAGGCGAAGCTGCGGACTGAACCGATGCTGGACAAGGTGTCATCGGAAGGCGCGCTGCCGCGTCCGGAACTGAAAATCCGGCCAAAGAAGGAAATCGCGGCCCGTCTCGGCATCACCCCGGCGCAGATTTCCGAAACCGTGCGGGTGGCGACCGTCGGCGATGTCGACGCCAACCTGGCGAAGATTTCGCTCGACAACCGCCTGATCCCGGTGCGGGTGCGCACCGATCTGGAACTCAGGCGCGACCTTGCC
>NZ_DEPM01000029.1:11333-20702 GCF_002358775.1 Martelella sp. UBA3392 | reverse complement strand
TTCGCCATAGCTATGGCTATGCCGTGCGGGCTTCTTCGCGTGGAATGACCGGTTTGGGCAAACAGAACGGATTCCATTTAAGACTGAAGGGCTCTAGAAGCCTTCAGGTGAGAGCCGGAGCGACGGCGCCTCATGCCCGCGCCACCTTGCCGCACGTGTCGCGCCCGGACCTGATCCGGGCCTCCATTGTCGACGCATATCCGGTCAGGCGAACCCGTCCCGCCCTCTTTCATGGCGCGGTCAGGATGCGCAACACCATCCGGCAGTTGAAAAGATGGCGATAACATGGCAATCGAATAACCAGTCCAAGGCGACGGAAACGTCCGATATCAGGAGGCATGCCCTTGACCAGCGAGCATAGCGCGCCCGAGGCCGCAGGGTCGCCCTCGTTTCTCGCTTTCGTCAAACGCGAACGCGTTCTCGGCATTGCCGTTGTCACCAGCATTATCGCTTTCCTGTTTGAAGACAGGCTGTTTCACGACATGGGTCACCCGGTGAAGCTGACCTTTCTGCTCGCATGGCTTTTTTCCGTGATCCTGGCATCCGCCGTCGGCGTCGTGCGTCATGCCGAAGCGATCTCCGAGCGGCTGGGTGAGCCCTTCGGCACGCTGGTGCTGACGCTGTCGATCACCGGCATCGAGGTGCTGAGCATTACCGCGGTGATGCTGAATGGCGAGAATAACCCCGCCTTGGTGCGCGATACGCTGTTTTCGGTGGTGATGATCATCATGGGTGGCATGTTGGGCATTTCGCTGCTGCTCGGCGCGCTGCGCCATCGCGAGCTGACCTTCAACCTGCAGGGCGCCAATGCCTATCTGGGCGTGATCATTCCGCTTGCCGTGTTCAGCCTGATCCTGCCCAACTTTACCCGCTCCACCGAAGGGCCGACCCTGAGCGACCTGCAAAAGGTGATGCTCGGCCTGATGGCGGCGGGGCTCTATCTGATTTTCCTGATGATGCAGACCGGGCGGCATCGCGGCTATTTCGCCCAGCCGGAAGAAGACGGGGCGCCCACCGAAGAGCACAAAAAGCCTTCGGGGCCACTCTGGCTGAGCGTCATCCTGCTGTTCTGCTACATCCTGCCGGTGGTCTATCTGGTCGAGCAGCTCGCCAAGCCGATCGACTATATCATTGAGACCCGCGGCGCGCCCGGCGTGATCGGCGGGGTGCTGATGGCCATCCTGGTCACCACGCCGGAAGGCATTGGCGGGGTGAGAGCGGCGCTGAACAAGCGACTGCAATCCTCCGTGAATATATTCCTCGGATCGGTGCTCGCCACGATCGGCCTGACCGTTCCGATCATGCTCGCGGTCTCCAGCGCGCTCGGCCTCAACCTGCAGCTCGGCCTCGCGCCGACGGACGCGCTGCTTCTGGTGCTGATCCTCGTCGTCAGCATCGTCACATTTTCCAGCGGGCGCACCAACCTGTTGCAGGGCGCTGTGCATTTCCTGCTCTTCGTTGCCTTCCTTCTCCTGATCTACAGGGGATAACCGAAAGGACTGCCCGACAGATGTCAAAAGCAAGCCAATACCTGAAACTCTCCCGTTGGGGCTTTCTGTTTTCCGTGTTGTTTCTCGCAGTGTGCGGATCGGCCGTTCCCTCCTTCGGCCAGCAGACAGACGAACCGCTGCAGATCAGGGTCGGCTACCGCGTGCTGCCGCCGTTCATCACCAAAAAGGACGACGGAACACTGACGGGCATGGCGAGCGAACTCTGGCGGGAGATCGAGAAAGGCTTCAACATCGATCCGACCTATGTCGAATACGCAACGGTCGCCGACCTTCTGGCGGCAACTGCGGCGAGAGAGGTCGATGTGGCGGTCGGCGCGATCTCGATTACCGAGGAGCGCGCGGAACTGGTCGATTTCACCCAGCCCTGGTTCGATTCCGGTCTGCGCATCATGATTGATAACCGGACCACATCTTCCCTTGTGAATGTCTGGAACGGTCTCGCCGAAGCCGGCTACCTGCGCTACTACGCCTGGCTGCTCGTGTTCATCGCGATCGGCACGATCGGGCTGACGCTATTCGACCGGCACTTCGACAAGAACTTTACGAGGCGCTGGCGCGACGGCATAGCCGAAAGCTTCTATTCTGTCATGCTGGTGGTGACCCGGGGCACGCTTCCGGGCCGGGCCAAGCTTTTCGGGTGGTATGGCAAGATTTTCTCGGCCTTCTGGCTGATCATCGGCATTGCCGTCGTTGCCTATATCACCTCATCGGTCACCAGCGTGATGACCAGCATCGCGATCACCGGCAGCATTACCGGGCCGGATGACCTGCCGGGCCGCACTGTCGGCGTCTTCAGGGGGTCGACCGCCGAAAACCGGATGCGCCGCAACGGCGTCGATTTCATCACCTATACCGGGATGGACGATGCCGTCGCGGCCCTGCGCGGCGCCGAGATCGACGCGATCGTCGGCGACGCGCCGGTGCTGGAATATTACAAGGCCCAGAACCCCGGACTCGGTCTCGATGTCGTCGGCCGCATCTTCGCGCCCGACAAATTCGGCTTCGCCCTGCCCTATGGTCAGGACACGCTGATCCAGCCGATCACGGTGCGCCTTCTGGCGCTGCAGGAGGACGGCGTGGTGCGCGCGCTTGCGCAGCAATATTTCGGCGATGAACGGTAACAGCATGGACCGCAAGGCGACGCCGCGGCCTGGCTGCGGCGACCCTTCGTCTTGAAATCCCGTCGCCGCCGACCCACGTCAGTTCAGCAATTGATATTTTCCCGCGCCGAGGCCGTTCGGCCCGCGCATTCCATCACGGAGACAACAATGGCTGACAAAATCGCCGACAAGGCCGGCACATTTTCCATCGGCGGCAAGCTGAAGGTCAATCGCCTCGGCTATGGCGCCATGCGGATCACCGGCAAGGGCATCTGGGCCGAGCCTGACGATCGCGAGGGCGCGCTGGCCACGCTGAAGCGCCTGCCGGAACTGGGCGTCGATTTCATCGACACCGCCGACAGCTACGGCCCTGACATTTCCGAGTGGCTGATCAAGGAAGCGCTCCACCCCTATGACGACGTAAAGGTCGCCACCAAGGGCGGGCTGACCCGCACCGGACCCAATGTCTGGATCCCGGTCGGACGGCCGGAATATCTGCGCCAGCAGGTTCACAAGAGCCTGCGCAATCTGAGGATCGAGCAGATCGACCTGTGGCAGCTTCACCGTATCGACGACAAGGTGCCGGCCGACGAGCAGTTCGGCGCGATCAAGGAGTTCCTGGGCGAAGGCCTGATCGCCCATGCCGGTCTATCCGAGGTGTCGGTCGCCGACATCGAGGCCGCCAACAAGGTGTTCCCCGTCGCCACCGTTCAGAACCGCTACAATCTGGTCGACCGCACCAGCGAAGACGTCCTGGATTACTGTGCGGCAAACAATATCGGCTTCATTCCTTGGTTCCCGCTGGCCGCCGGCGACCTCGCCAACCCGGGCTCGCTGCTGGATGAGATCGCCAGAAAGCACGACGCGGCGCCGAGCCAGATCGCGCTTGCTTGGGTGCTGAAGCGCAGCCCGGTCATGCTGCCGATCCCCGGCACTTCCAAGGTCAAGCATCTGGAAGAGAATGTCGCCGCGGCCAATATCACGCTGTCCGACGAGGAGTTCGCAGCCCTCGATGCCGAAGGCAAGAAGGCCTTCGCCAAGGCGGCCTGATCTGCGGCATTGAAAATGCCAAAGCGCCGCCGGCTGCAGTTTCGTCTTGCCGGCGGCGAAGATATCGTCAAATCTGACGAAAACCGGGGGAACCACCTATGAAATACGTCAAGCTCGGCCGCACCGGCCTCGATGTTTCCCGCCTTTGCCTTGGCTGCATGACCTATGGCGCGCCCGACAAGGGCAGCCATCCATGGTCGCTCGGCGAGGAGGAAAGCCGGCCCTTCATCCGCAAGGCGGTGGAAGACGGGATCAATTTCTTCGACACCGCCAATGTCTATTCCGCAGGCACGTCTGAGGAGATCGTCGGCCGCGCGTTGAAGGACTTCGCCCGGCGCGAGGAGATCGTGCTCGCCACCAAGGTGATGAACCGCATGCATGAGGGCCCGAACGGTGCCGGCCTTTCGCGCAAGGCGATCATGCAGGAAATCGACAATTCGCTGCGCCGGCTCGGCACCGATTATGTCGACCTCTACCAGATCCACCGCTTCGACTACGACGTGCCGATCGAGGAGACGCTGGAAGCGCTCCACGACGTGGTGAAGGCCGGCAAGGCGCGCTATATCGGCGCCTCATCCATGCATGCCTGGCAGTTCGCCACCATGCTCGCCACCCAGAAGGCCAATGGCTGGACGCGGTTTTCGACCATGCAGAACTATGTCAACCTGCTCTACCGCGAGGAGGAGCGGGAAATGCTGCCGCTGTGCGAAGCCGAGGGCATCGGCGTCATTCCGTGGAGCCCGATGGCGCGCGGCCGCCTGACCCGGCCCTTCGACACCGCAACCAACCGCACCGAAACCGATGAATTCGGCAAGACGCTGTTTTCCGAAACCGCAGATGCCGACCGCAAGGTGGTGGACGCCGTCGAGGCCATTGCCGCGGCGCGCGGCGTGCCGATGGCCCAGGTGGCGCTTGCCTGGGTGCTGTCGAAGAAGGTCGTTTCCGCGCCGATCATCGGCGCCTCGAAGCCGCACCACCTGGACGATGCAGCGGGCGCGCTGGAAATCTCCCTGACTGGCGACGAGATCGCCCGGCTTGAGGCGCCCTACATTCCCCACCGCGTCATGGGCTTCAAATAGCGGCCGGCATTGGCGGCGGCAGACGAAAGACCAGGTTCGAAAGTGTTTGCGTCCGCCGGTTGAGCCCGGGGGAACTTTCGTGTTAGTAAACCGTTAACCATCAGATGTGTCCTGCCTCTGGCAGGACACTGGCGGGGTGGCTTTGTCCTGGCACGGGGAGGGTGTCATGACAACCTGAGCGCGCGGAACGGTTTATCGTTTGTCTGTGCGCCGGAAGGCCCCCGCCACCTCTTCCCTCGTGGGTCCCCGGCCTTGGCCGGGGAACAGTCCCGCCCGCCGCTTGCGCGGCATGCCCTCCCGAAGACCGTTCACTGCGGTGGCTACGCCGCCGCGCCTTCCAGGCAATTCCGCCTGAGCGCAGTTTATCGGAGGAGATAACATGCAGAAGACAGCTTTCATCCTGGCCTCGCTGATGGCGACCACGGCGCTGCCCGCGACCGGTTATGCCGCCACGGAACTGACGATGTGGTATCACGGCGCCGGCAACGAGACGGAATCGAGCATTCTGAAAAGCATCGTTTCCGACTTCAACGACAGCCAGGATGACTGGGAAGTGGTTCTCGAAAGCTTCCCCGAGGATTCCTACAATGATTCCGTGACGGCGGCCGCTCTCGCCGGCAACCTGCCGGATATCATCGATGTCGATGGCCCGATCATGCCGAACTGGGCATGGTCCGGCTACATGCAGCCGCTGCCGATCGACAAGGCCAAGCTCGACGGCTTCCTGCCCGGCGCGATCGGCGAATGGGACGGCCAGATCTATTCCGTCGGCCTTTGGGACGCGGCGCTCGCGATGATGACCCGCCAGTCCTATCTCGACAAATACGACATCCGCAAGCCGACGCTGGAAGAGCCGTGGACGGCGGAGGAGTTCGACGACATCCTCGTCAAGTTGAAGGAGAGCGGCGATTTCGAATATCCGCTGAACCTCGGCATGGCGGATGCCGGCGAGTGGTACACCTATGCCTTCCTGCCCTTCCTGCAATCCTTTGGCGGCGACCTTGTCGACCGCTCCGACTACCAGAGCGCCGAGGGCGTGCTGAACGGCGAGGCGGCGATCGCGTTCGGCGAATGGTGGCAGTCGCTGTTCGAGCGCGGCCTCGCGCCCGGACCGAGCCAGGACCCGGCCGACCATCAGAACGGCTTCATCAACGGCGATTACGCCATCGACTGGAACGGCAACTGGACGGCGCGCGTCAAGCTGGACGCCTTCGATGACGTGGTGTTCCTGCCCGCGCCCGATTTCGGCGAGGGCCCGAAGATCGGCGCGGCGAGCTGGCAGCTCGGCATTTCGGCATCTTCCGAACATCCCGAGGGCGCGGCGGCGTTCATCGAATTCGCGTTGCAGGACCAGTATCTTGCCGATTTCTCCAACGGCATCGGCCTCGTGCCGGCCACCCAGGCCGCCGCCGACATGTCCGACTTCTACAAGGAGGGCGCGCCGCTCGCCGTGTTCTACGGCCTGTCGGATGCGCAGGGGTCGCTGCGTCCGGTCACTCCCGGCTATGTGGTGGAGACCAGCGTGTTCCAGAAGGCGATCGCCGATATCGCCAACGGCGCGGACGTTGCCGACACGCTCGACGGCGCGGTCGACGAGATCGACACCGATATCGACCGCAACCAGGGCTACGGCCACAACGGGTAAGGGGGCAAGGGGCCGGCTTCGGCCGGCCCCTTT
Source organism: Martelella sp. UBA3392 (assembly GCF_002358775.1). Classification (NCBI taxonomy): domain Bacteria; kingdom Pseudomonadati; phylum Pseudomonadota; class Alphaproteobacteria; order Hyphomicrobiales; family Aurantimonadaceae; genus Martelella; species Martelella sp. UBA3392. Next base: position 14,284 of record NZ_DEPM01000029.1, on the reverse strand, counting down.
TCCTCGAGGGGAAGGATTAGCGGAGGCGTGATGCGCCCCTAATCTCCCCCCTTGAGGGGGAGATGTCGCGAAAGCGACAGAGAGGGGTAATGGGCATAAGCCGCTGACGCCGTGCTCTCGGAAAGGGTTCACCCCTCTCTGCCCTGCCGGGCATCTCCCCCTCAAGGGGGGAGATTGAATCGTGGCAAGGCATCGTTCGATCAAAACGCGCGGCTTTTGAGGAGAGGCAGTCCCGCCGGCCCGCCGCCTCCTCGACATAGGACAGGACAGACATATGAGCCGGAAACTGACGGAGAACAATGGAGCCGGGTGGGCGTTTGCCGCGCCTTCGATCCTGCTCATCGGCCTGTTCATCATCCTTCCGTTCTTTCTGGCGATCGCGTTCTCGCTCACCGACCAACGCCTGATATCGCCCAATCCGACCCGCTATGTCGGCGCGGAGAACTATCGCGATCTCCTCGGCCTCAATGTCATCAAGCTTGAGCCCGAAACCGCCGACGACGGAACGCTTGCGCGCGATGAGGACGGCAATCTCGAATATCCCCGGGTGCGCTCCCTCACCCGCTCCGACGACTATCCGCAATATCGCGGCATGCGCGAATGGTTCCGCATCCATGCCGGAAACACCGCCTATGTGGTGGTGGCGCGCGACGTGGTGTTCATGCGGGCGCTGGTGAACACGCTGATCTTCGTCGCGGTCACCGCGCCCGTGCAGGCCGGGCTGGCGCTGGGGCTTGCGCTTCTGATCAACCAGCGATTACGTGGGGTCAATGTGTTCCGGGCCGTGTTCTTCATGCCGGTCGTGGTCTCGATCGTGGTCGTGTCGCTGCTCTGGCGGTTTATCTATGACGGCAATGACGGGCTTTTGAACGCGCTGTTATCCGGCCTGACCTTCGGCCTGTTCCAGCCGGTGGACTGGCTCGGCAACACCCATACGGCGCTCGGCTCGATCATCGCCATGTCGATCTGGCAGGCGGTCGGCTTCCACATGGTGATCTGGCTCGCCGGGCTGCAGACCATACCGCCCACGCTCTACGAGGCCGCCGCCATCGAGGGCTCGTCGAAATGGCAGACCTTCCGCTACGTCACCTGGCCGGGGCTGCGCAACACCGCCGTGCTGGTGCTAGTGGTGATCACCATGCAGGCCTTCGCCGTCTTCGCCCAGATCGACGTGATGACCAAGGGAGGGCCGCTCGACAGCACGCAGACGCTGGTGTTCCAGGCCGTCGAGCGCGGCTATGGGCGACAGGATATTTCCGGCGGCTCCACCATCTCCGTGGTGCTGTTCGTGCTGGTGCTCGCGATCTCGCTGGCGCAGCGCTATTTCACGCGGGAAAGGAACTGAGCCATGGCCGCTATCTCCAACGACAATCATGGCCTCAGGCTCGCCGTCCGCTATCTGGTCCTGGTGCTGGTGGCGCTGGTGTTCCTGCTGCCGCTCCTGTTCATGGTGATGTCGTCGCTGAAGCCCGACAACCAACTTCTGAACGATACATCCTCGCTGCGCGCCTTCCTGCCCGTCGGCGATATCAGCCTCGACAATTATGCCGGCGCCTTCCGCCGCGCGCCGATCGGGCTGTTCGTGTTCAATTCGGTGATGGTGACCACGATCACGGTGCTGGCCTCGCTGTTCCTCTGCTCGCTCGGAGCGTTCTCGTTCACCTTCGTCCGGTGGCGCGGCAATGCGGTGGTGCTGTCGATCGTGCTTGCCACGCTGATCATTCCGTTCGAGACCATCGCGATCCCGCTGCTCTTGTTCGTCTCACGCCTGCCCTGGATCGGCCTTGACGGGTTTTCGTGGGGATGGCTCAACACCTACCGCGTCCAGATCATCCCGTGGATCGCCGATGCGCTGACGATCTTCCTGTTCGTCCAGTATTTCAAGGACCTGCCGCGCGAGCTGATCGAGGCCGCGCGCGCGGAAGGGGCGAGCTGGTGGCAGATCTACCGCCGGGTGGTGATGCCGCTCTCCGGCCCGGTGATCGCCACCGCCGCAATCCTGAAAGCCTTGAAAATGTACAATGAACAATATCTCTGGCCGCTGATCGTGGTGCAGGACGAGGCCCACCGGCCGATCATGGTCGGGCTCGGCTATTTCTTCCAGCTCAACGTGCCGTGGGGCGAGGTCATGGCCTATCTGTCGCTGATCACCGTGCCGGTGCTGGCCTTCTATCTGGTGCTGCAGCGCGCATTCATCGCATCGATCGCGTCGACCGGCGTGAAGGGCTGAGGGAGAACCACATGGCAGAACTGTCGCTCAAATCGGTCCGCAAATCCTACGGCAAGGTCGAGGTCATCAAGGGCGTCGATCTCGATATCAAGGATGGCGAGTTCGTCGTGTTCGTCGGGCCTTCCGGCTGCGGCAAGTCCACGCTGCTCAGAATGATCGCGGGGCTGGAGGACATCACCGACGGCACGCTCGAGATCGGCGGCAAAACGGTCAACGACCTGCAGCCGAAGGAGCGCGGCATCGCCATGGTGTTCCAGACCTATGCGATCTTCCCGCACATGTCGGTGCGCGAAAATGTGGCCTTCGGGCTGACGATCGCCGGCGTGCCGAAGAAGGAGAAGGAAGAGGCGGTGAGCCGTGCCGCGCGCATCCTGCAGATGGAGCACCTGCTCGACCGCCGCCCCTCACAGCTTTCCGGCGGCCAGCGTCAACGGGTGGCGATCGGCCGCGCCATCGTGCGCAATCCGGCGGTCTTCCTGTTCGACGAGCCGCTCTCCAATCTCGACGCGGCGCTCCGGATGGACATGCGCATGGAGATCGGCAAGCTCCACAACCAGCTCGACGCCACGATGATCTACGTGACCCACGATCAGGTCGAGGCGATGACGCTTGCCGACCGGATCGTGGTGCTGAAGGACGGCATCGTGCAGCAGGTCGGCACGCCGATGGAGCTTTACCACGAGCCGGCCAACCTGTTCGTCGCCGGCTTCATCGGCTCGCC
>NZ_DEPM01000029.1:1374-11027 GCF_002358775.1 Martelella sp. UBA3392 | reverse complement strand
CGTCGCCGGCTTCATCGGCTCGCCCTCGATGAATTTCATGGATGTCGATATCGTCGAAAACACCGGACGGGGCATCACCGTCAAATCAGAGGCGCTCGATCCGGTCACGCTGAAGACGAGCCGCTTCGATTTCGCCGGCCGCAAGACCGCCCGGCTGGGTCTCCGTCCGCAGTATCTCGATGTCGTGGAAAGCGGCACGGCCGGTGGGCTGCACGGCAAGGTCACGCTGGTGGAGCGCCTCGGCACCGAGACAGTGATCAATGTCGAGCTTACCCGCGGCGGGCGCATCGTGGCAGCCCTTGCGGAGGATCGTCCGCTTGAAACCGGAAGCGACATCACCCTCGTCTTCGACCCGGACAAGGCGCATCTGTTTCCGGTAGAAGGCGAGGCCCGCCAGGCTTCAGCCTGACGGGCCTCGCCGGCTTGCCGCGATCAGCGCGGCGCGAGCCTGCCGATGAGGTTATTGACGATATTCGCCATTTCCATGCCCGCCGAGAAATTGAACTGATTGATGGCGATGAAAACGCCGACGCCGCGCGACGGCGCAAACGCGGTATAGCTGAACACGCCATCGGTACCGCCGGCCTTCTGGATGATCAGCGGGCGGTCGCCCTCAGGCATCATGATCACCCAGCCGAGCCCCATGGCATCCATATGGCCCGATTCATCCATGCCGATAACCGGGTCGAGGCCATCCCGCATCAGCCACGCGGCGTGGCTGATGGCGCGCATTTCCGCGTCATCTGTCCCGAAGCGATCAAGATTCCATCGCAGATACTGCACGATATCATTGGCCGTGGTGTAGAGGCCCGATGCGCCGTCCCGGTTTTCGATCGGATCGCCGGGATCCATCTCGTTGCCGTTCCAGTCATAGCCGGTCATGAAGTTCTCGCCCGCGGGACGATCATAGCTCGTCGCGGTCAGGCCGATCCGGTCGAGGACCTTGGCTTTGAGCAGATCCGGATAGGCTTCGCCGGCAATGTCGGAAAGGGTCATTGCGAGCACGTCAAAGCCCACATTTGAATAGGCAATGCCGCTACCCGGCGCAAACAGCAGGGGATTTTCGGAAAGATTGGTCGCGAACGAGGCATCGCTGTATTTTTCGACGCCCTCGACATCGACAAGCTCGCGCGGCAGACCGCTTGCATGCGTGGCTAGATCGATCAGCCGAATTTGCCGTCCGTCCTTTTCGGGAAGCGCATCGACGACGCCGGCATGCGGGCCGACGGGATCAGTCAGCGAAACGGTCCCGTCCGCGACGAGCGCCGCAAGCGAAAGTCCCGTGAAGCTTTTGGTCAGCGATCCGACGCCGATCAGCGTGTCGCCATCCGGCGCCTGACCGCTGCCCTTTTCGATCTCCCCGAAACCGAACACAGCACTCTCGCCATTACGGACGGCGGCTATGACAAGCCCTGGAACGCCGGTATCGAGATGGAAAATCTGCGCTGTAAACTCGACGGCTTCGTCGAGCACGGGGTCGCTGGCGGCGGCGGGCGTCGCGGCCAGAATTGCAATTGCGGCAAAGGCGTATCTCATTCGAGTTCCAATCTTCTGTCTTCAGAAAGTCGCGCTGTCGCAGAGGATTCGGTCCGGAGCACCCTCCCCCATGAGGCTCATGAGTTAAGGCTAACACATTCCGGCAGAAAATGCTGAAAAACGGCACGCCTGGGATAGAGGCCGGGTGCTGCCCGATTTGCCGCCGCGCGCTCGGCGACATGTAACCACCCCGCATGTGCGGCCCGGCTGGAACAACAGGCCGGCCTTATCGCTTTAGCAGGAAGACAGGCGCGGAGGCCGCGCGAGATTTGCAAACGGAAGGACAGGCTCATGGCCGGCACGAAAGCACCCGTAGGACAGGTTCAGAACAAACAACCCGGTTCGGAAGAGGAAATGCACCCGCAGCCCGACTATATGCCGCGCTTTGCGGGCTCCGACCGGCTGAAGGACAAGGTCGTTATCATCACCGGCGGCGATTCCGGCATCGGGCGGGCGACCGCCATCCTGTTTGCCCGCGAGGGCGCGAAGCTCGCCATCCATTACAAGGATGAATCCGAGGACGCCGAAATCACGTTGAAACATGTGGAGGAGGAAGGCGGCGAGGCCTTCGTCTTCGCCGGCGATATCGGCGACCCGAAGACCTCGGAGGCGCTTGTCGGAAAGACGATTGAACGGTTCGGCAAGCTCGACGTGGTCGTCAACAACGCCGCCGAGCAGCACGCCCAGGATGACATCGCCGATATTTCCGAAGAGCAGCTCACCCGCACCTTCAAGACCAATATCTTCGGCGCATTCCATCTCTTGAAGGCCGCGCGACCACATCTGAAATCCGGCGCCTCAATCATTCTGGTGACATCGGTCACCGCCTATCGCGGCCAACCGCTGCTCATCGACTATTCCTCGACCAAGGGCGCGCTGCTGTCGCTGATCAGGGCGCTTTCGGGCAATCTCGCTTCGGAAACCATCCGCGTTAACGGCGTGGCCCCCGGCCCGATCTGGACCCCGCTGATCCCGGCCTCCTTCCCGGAGGAAAAGGTCGAGACCTTCGGCAAGGACACACCACTCGGGCGCCCGGGCCAACCCAACGAGGTGGCTCCCAGCCTGCTGTTCCTCGCCTGCGAGGATTCCTCCTATATCAGCGGCCAGGTGCTCCACCCCAATGGCGGGGAGCTTGTCGGCGGCTAGCCCCGCCCCTACGCCGCAGGGCCTTCCAGCCAGGCCGTGAACTGGCTTTCGAGAAGCGCAGCACAATCGTCGCGCGAGCCAATGCGTTCGCACGCCCGGTAAATGGCCGCCGTTGTGACGAAGGCGGAAACGCCGGCGGCGAGCGCGCCGACATCCAGATCGGTTCTCAGAGTGAACGGGGCGCCGCCATTCTCGCGCCAGTGGGAGAGAAACGAAAACAGCCGATCTTCCAGCGCCTCGAGACTGGCCGAAAACGGCGCCGAGACGTTGGAAGACGTCGCGCCGGAGTAATCCAGATAGATCTGCAGAACCGCGCGATCCGCGCTCAGCAGATCGACCAGCGCCATGCTCCGATCAAGGAGTTCGGCAAGCCGGAATCCGCCCTCGGTCCCTTCCACTTCCCAGTCGTCAACAATCGCCTGCAGACGCTCCGCCACCACATGCGACAACAGCCCGTTCTTGTCGGTGAAATGCGCGAAAAGAGAGCCCTTCGCGACGCCCGACTGCCTGGCAATGGCATCCATCGAAACCGCATCGAACGGCTTTCCTTCCGTCAGCTCTCGCGCCGCTTCGAGAATGCGCGCTTTGGTCTCGTGGCTTCGCTTCTGTGGTTTTCTGGTCATGTCAATAAATTGACCGCAGTCACTTTTTTTGTATTGAATCGCGATGATGATAGCTCCTATATAAATTGACCACGGTCATTTTTAAGGAGTCCCCCATGAAAAATCACTCAGCAGCGCCTGCGCATAAACGCATTGTCATCCTCAACGGCCATCCGGCGACGCAAAGCCTATCGGGCATGATTGCCGATCGATACGAGATGAGCGCCCGCCAGTCCGGCCACCATGTCGAACGTTTCGACCTCGCCGGCATGACGTTCAACAGCGATTTCGGCCAGTCGAGCTACAGAAACGCCCCGAAGCTGGAACCGGATCTCGAACGCTTCTGGCTTGCGCTGGCGCAGTCCGACCATTTCGTCGTCGCGCATCCCTTGTGGTGGGGCGGGATGCCCGCGAAGCTGAAAGGTCTGTTCGACCGTGTGCTGCTGCCGGGCAAGGCGTTCGCGCCGAAAAAGGGCGCGAGCCTGCCGGACAAGCTGCTGAAGGACAAAAGCGCCCGCGTCTTCATCACATCGGATACGCCGTCCTGGTACCTTCGCCTGTTCCTCGGCGCCGGCATCGTCAAGCAGGTCAAACGACAGATTCTGGGCTATGTCGGCTTTGCGCCCGTGCATGTGACCAACCTTGCCGTTGCGCGAAACGCAAGCCAGAAGCAACGCGATCAATGGCTCGACAAGGTGAGCGTTCTGGCGGGCAAGGCCCGATAGCGCGTCCCGACGTCAGGGCGAAAGGTGCAGCACCAGTTCGCGGCGGTGCGGGCGGTCGCGGTGTTCGAACAGGTAGATGCCCTGCCATGTGCCGAGCGCCAGCCGCCCGTCGAAAACCGGGATCGAGACTGAAACCTGGGTCAGCGCCGATTTGATGTGTGCCGGCATATCGTCCGGGCCTTCCAGCCGATGGACGAGATAACGCATCGAAGGGTCATTGGCCGGCGGCGCGATCCGCGAGAAATAGGCTCTCAGGTCGCGTTTGACGTCGGGGTCGGCGTTTTCCTGGATCAGCAGCGAGCAGGAGGTGTGGCGCACGAACACCGTCAGCAATGCCTCGTTCATCGCCTCGTTGCGCACGAACCGCGCGGCCTCCTCGGTAAACTCGTAGAGGCCCTGGCCGTTTGTTTCGATGGTGAGGCTGGTCTGGGGCATGATTTCCTCCGCGTTTTGACAACGGGCGGGCCCCGTCGAAATCCCCGGCCGTGAGGCCGGGGATAAACCGTAAGATCGCGCCTCAAAGCGCCTTTTCAAGCTCCGGCAGCACCGTGAACAGATCGCCGACGATGCCGTAATCGGCAACCTGGAAGATCGGGGCTTCCTCGTCCTTGTTGATCGCGACGATCACCTTCGAATCCTTCATGCCGGCCAGATGCTGGATCGCGCCGGAAATGCCGCAGGCGATGTAGAGATCGGGGGCGACCACCTTGCCGGTCTGGCCGACCTGCCAGTCGTTCGGCGCATAGCCGGCGTCGACGGCGGCGCGCGATGCGCCGACGGCCGCACCCAGCTTGTCCGCCACCGGCAGGATGACCTCCTGGAATTTTTCGGAGGAGCCAAGCGCGCGCCCGCCGGAAATGATGACTTTCGCCGATGTCAGTTCCGGCCGCTCCGACGCAGCGATCGCGTTTTCAACGAAGCTCGAAAGCCCCGGATCGGCGGCGGCGGAGACCGTCTCCACCGGCGTTGAACCCGTCATCTCGGCGGCGGAGAAGCTTGCCGTGCGCACCGTGATCACCTTCTTGGCATCATGCGACTTCACCGTCTCGATGGCGTTGCCGGCATAGGTCGGGCGCTTGAACGTGTCGGGGGCGATGACCTCGATGATCTCGGAAACCTGCATCACGTCAAGAAGCGCCGCCACGCGCGGCATCACATTCTTGCCGATGGCGGTCGCCGCCGCCATGATCACGTCATAGCCGGAAGCAAGATCGAGGATCGTGGCCGCCAGCGGCTCGGCGAGAGCCTCGGCCAGCGCATCGCTTTCAACGATCAGGACCTTGGAGACGCCGGCGATCTTCGCCGCATCTTCGGCTGCGGCAGCGCAGCCCTTGCCCGCCACCAGCACATGGATATCGCCGCCGATCGCGGCAGCGGCGGTCGCGGCCTTCGCGGTCTGGTCGGAAACGGAGCTGCCGTCATGTTCGGCGAGAAGAAGTATGGTCATGTTCCGGGCTCCCCTTACAATACGCCGGCTTCGTTTTTCAGCTTGTCCACCAGCTCGGCAGCGCTCGCGACCTTGATCCCGGCCTTGCGTGTCGGCGGCTCCTCGGTCTTCAGCACTTCCAGCCGGCGGGCGCAATCGACGCCGTAATCGGCGGGCGTCTTCTTGTCGAGCGGCTTTTTCTTGGCCTTCATGATGTTCGGCAGCGAGGCATAGCGCGGCTCGTTGAGGCGCAGATCGGTGGTCACGATCGCCGGCAGCTTGACCGAGATCGTCTGCAGCCCGCCATCGATTTCGCGGGTGACCTTCGCCTCGCCGTCGCCGAGTTCCAGCTTGGAGGCAAAGGTGGCCTGGCTCCAGCCGAGCAGCGCGGCCAGCATCTGACCGGTCTGGTTGCTGTCGTCATCGATCGCCTGCTTGCCGAGAATGACGAGCTGCGGCGCTTCTTCCTCGGCAACCTTCGTCAGCAGCTTGGCCACCGCAAGCGGCTCGACGGTCTCGTCGGTGGCGATCAGAATGGCGCGGTCGGCGCCCATGGCAAGCGCGGTGCGCAGCGTCTCTTCGGCCTTGGCCGGACCGATCGAGACGGCGATCACTTCGCTGGCCTTGCCGGCTTCCTTCAGCCTGAGCGCCTCTTCGACCGCGATTTCATCGAACGGGTTCATCGACATCTTGACGTTGGCAAGCTCGACGCCGGTGCCATCCGGCTTGACGCGGATCTTGACGTTGTAATCGACCACCCGTTTGACCGGGACCAGAATTTTCATGTTCAACCTCCAAACTCACGGCCGTTACCGGCCGAACGCGCTAAATCTTCTCTCCGGAACCACCGCCGGCTTCATGCCAAGGACCATGTTGCCTTTGCGCTATGATCGCTTGCCAATCGGCGACATGGATAGTTTGTTTTCCCGTCTTTCGCAAAAAAACTTCACTGCAATTTGACCTCAGCCGCGCAATCAGCGGTTCTTTCCGGGCACCCACAGCACATCGCGCTCTCCCTGGCCATTGGCATGGCGGGCAGCGACGAACAGCAGGTCGGAGAGGCGATTGATATATTGCAGTGCCGGCTGCGAGACGGCTTCCCTTTCCGCAAGCCGCGTCATCGCCCGCTCCGCGCGCCGGCAGACCGTGCGGGCCATGTGCAGATGCGCCGCAAGCGCGCTGCCGCCCGGCAGAATGAACGAGTTCAGCGGCGACAGCGCATCGTTCAGACGGTCGATCTCGGCCTCAAGCCACGCCACCTGGGCGTCGACGATCCTGAGCGGCTCGTAACCAAGCTCCTCGCCAGTCTCCGGCGTTGCCAGATCGGCGCCGAGATCGAACAGATCGTTCTGGATGCGGGCGAGCGCCGCGTCATATTCGCCTGCCTCCTGCAGCCGCGCGAGACCGATTGCGGCATTGGTCTCGTCGACATCGCCGATCGCCGCCATCAGGACATCGGCTTTTTTTCGGCGCGGCCCGGCCGCGAGCCCGGTGGTGCCGTCATCGCCGGTGCGGGTGTAGATCTTGTTCAGTTTGACCATGATTGTGTCGCAGTTCTTTCAGTCCGTCGCTATTGAGCGAAACCGGTTGCAAAAGGCAAGGCCATGCAACGTATTTCTGGCCTGCCGGGCGAAATCAATGACCGGATTGCATCAACCACAGCGTGATCATGATCAGGATGATGGCAAGCGCCTGGAACGCGACGCGGGCCTGCATCATCTTGTTGGAATGCTGGGGACTGCCGCCGAGCATCATGTTGATGAGCCCGCGGGCCAGGAAGAACACCACCAGCAGCATCACGATGACAGTGGCGAAAACGAATACCGTGGACATTTTTTCTCCCGGAGCGTGGTCACAACAAAAGCGCTGACCCACTCCATCTCTTTGTCTTGCCGCATTCCGATGCTGACAGCGGAATGCTTCGGAAACCGGCGCCATCAGACGACAAAACAGCGGCGCTTGCAAGGGCCGGCTCAGTGCGCCTGCAACGCATCGCTGAGCAGCCGCGCGGCATCCGCGCTGAAGGCCACCAGAAAGACCGTCTCGATAGACGGCAGGCGTTGAAGCCCGCTGACGACGCTCGCAACCGCGATGCGCGCGGCGCTCTCGGCCGGAAAACCGTAGACGCCGGTGGAAATCGCCGGAAAGGCGACCGTCCGGCATGCATGCGCCGCCGCAAGTTCCAGCGAATTCCGGTAGCAGAGCCGCAGCTTTTCGGCCTCGCCATCACCGCCACCGCGCCAGACCGGGCCGACGGTGTGGATCACGTAGCGGGCTCTCAAATCGTAGCCGCCGGTGATCCTGGCTTCGCCGGTTGCGCAGCCGCCGAGCATGCGGCATTCATCGAGAAGTCCGGGCCCTGCCGCGCGATGGATCGCGCCATCGACCCCGCCGCCGCCGAGCAGCGAGGCATTGGCCGCGTTGACGATCGCATCGACGTCATAGGCCGTGATATCGCCCTGTTCTACGGTAATCCTTCCCATATCTTCCTGCCTCAGCTCAACCGTCCCATCAGCCGGTAGAACCAGTCGGCGGGCATGATGCGCTTCAGGATCATGCCCTGCCTGGCGGGCGTCGTGACCGGATAATGCGGGCGCGGCCTTTTGGCCGTCAGCGCTTTAAGCAGAACGGCATGGACGGCATCCGGTTCCAGCCGGCTTTTGTTGGGCGGTCCCGAACCATCAAGGCGGGCAAGCTGTTTCTTGTATTCGGCGGCGTGATGGGAACCTTCGAGATCGATATTGTCGTGGATATGTTTCAGCGCATTGGCGGTGAAGCGCGATGCGATCGGCCCCGGCTCGATCAGGCTCACGAAAATGCCGGTGCCCTCCAACTCCATGCGCAGCGTCAGCGACATCGCCTCCAGCGCATATTTCGAGGCCGAATACGGCCCGCGATAGCGGTAGGGCAACAGGCCGAGGATCGAGGAGCACTGCACGATGCGGCCATGGCCCCGAGCGCGCATGAACGGCAGGACCTGCCGCGTCAACTCGTGCCAGCCAAAGAAATTGGCCTCGAACTGGGCGCGCAGCACATCTGTCGAAACATCCTCCACCGCCCCCGGCTGGCCATAGGCGCCATTGTTGAACAGCGCATCGATGCGCCCGCCGGTGCGCTCCGCCACCGCCTCCACCAGGGCCGTGATCGAGGCCTGATCCGTGTAATCGAGATAGAGCGCCTCGAGGCCGTCGGCTTCAAGGGCGGCGATATCCTCCGGCTTGCGCGCCGTGGCGAATACCCGCCAGCCATCCTTCGCCAGCGCCCGGGCGCAATAGGCCCCGATGCCGCTGGAACAGCCGGTGACGATAATCGTGGATTGCTCGGCCAATGAGATACTCCGGTACACGAATGCTTTGTCTTTCCTATATAAGGATCGCGAGCCGACCGCGAAACGCCTTTTGGAGCAAGAATGAGAAAGCCGATCCGCACGACCTTCAAGGTGGCCTATGACGCGCTCTACCACTTCAGCGAGGACGACGGCTGGGCGATGGCGAGCCATGTGGCGCTTTCCACATTGCTTGCGCTTTTTCCCTTCCTGATTTTCGGCACGACGCTTGCGGGTTTTCTCGGCGCCGACCAGTTTGCCGACATCGCGATCAACACGATCGTCGGCGCATGGCCGAAGGAGATCGCCGAACCGGTTTCCAACCAGATCCGCCAGGTGCTGACCGTGCCGCGCGGCGGACTGCTGACCGTCTCGGTGCTGGCCGCCGCCTATTTCGCCTCCAATGGCGTGGAGGCCGTCAGGCTTTCGCTCAACCGCGCCTACCGCGTGGAAGAGACCCGGACGTGGTGGTGGCTCAGGATCAAGAGCCTCGGCTTCGTGCTTCTGGCCTCGATCATCTTTGCCTTCCTCAGCATCATGTTCGTGGTGGTGCCGATCGCGCTGCACTTTGCCGAGCGCTGGTTTCCCTGGCTGGAGAACGGGTTGACGACGCTGGCCAATGCGCGCCTCGTGGGCACCTTCCTGTTGCTGATGTTCGGGCTGGTCATCGCCCATCTGTTTCTGGCGGCCGGCCGCCGTCGGCTGGTCGATGTGCTTCCCGGCATCATCCTGACGCTGGTGTTCTGGGCGATCTTCGCCTCCGGCTTCGCCTATTATCTCGGCACCTTCGCGCAATACAGCGCCACCTATGCCGGGCTTGCGACGCCGATGATCCTGCTGGTGTTTCTCTATTCGATCGGCGTGATCCTGCTTTTAGGCGCGGAGGTGAACGC
>NZ_DEPM01000029.1:0-983 GCF_002358775.1 Martelella sp. UBA3392 | reverse complement strand
CATTCAGATCCCGCAAAGGACACGGATATCAGCCACTGACCGCCCTTCGGCGCGCAACTGCCGGAGCGCGGTATCGCCGTTCGACTTGGAAAGCTTGCGCCCGTCGGGTCCCAGAATCAGCCGGTGGTGATGATAGACCGGCGCGGGAAGCCCCAGAAGTTCCTGCAGCAGGCGGTGGATCGCGGTGGCGTGATAGAGATCGAGGCCACGCACCACATGGGTGATGCCCTGCGCCGCATCATCGGTGACCACCGAAAGATGATAGCTCGACGGCGCATCCGAACGCGACAGCACCACATCGCCCCAGACCGCGGGATCGGCCGGAATATCGACGATCCCGCCGTCCCTTTCCTCGCGCCAGTAGAACGGCTCGCCGATGCGGGCGACGGCCGCTTCCATGTCGAGCCGCCAGGCATGGCGTTTGCCGGAAGCGAGCAGCGCCTGGCGCTCCTCCTCGCCCCGCAACCTGTCGGCGGCCGGATAGAGCGGCGCGCCATCCGGGTCGCGCGGCCAATCGCCCTCTTCGGCCTCATGGGCCTCGACCAGCCGGCGCACCTCGCCACGCGTCATGAAGGCCGGATAGGCAAGCCCCGCGACGATCAGCCGGTCGAGCATCGCCTGATAATCAGGGAAATGCTCGGACTGGCGGAAGAGCGGGGGCTCAAAACCAATGCCGAGCCAGTCGAGATCCGTAATCAGCGCCGCCTCGAACTCCGGCGTCGCCCGGGTCTGGTCGATATCCTCGATCCTGAGCAGCAGCCTGCCGCCCACAGCCTTTGCTCGCCGCTGGTTTTCGAAGGCGGACAAGGCGTGGCCGAGATGCAGGTAGCCGTTCAAGCTCGGCGCGAAGCGGAAAACGGGTCGATCCGTAACTGGTTTCATGCGATGAACTATCCGGTTTTCAAGGTAATACCAAGGACCGATGATTAGGACCCATATGACGCGCGCTGGAATGGCCCTCCGAGTAGGAAAATACCGCAGAG
>NZ_DEPM01000176.1:33706-41566 GCF_002358775.1 Martelella sp. UBA3392 | reverse complement strand
CCCCCTCAAGGGGGGAGATTATGGTTGAGAGGTTTTCGGCCTGCAACGTCTGCTCAGGCCATAGGCCAGCCGCCGCCCGTTCCATCAACCCGGTGTATAAAGCTTCTCTAGCGGATACCCCTTTAAATCCTCGATCAGTTCGATAAACCCAGCCACCTGATGCCGGGCAATCGCCTCACCCTTCTCGGCGGTGCCGGCGCTGGCATTGCCGACAGCGCCCTTGGGGTTGAGGTCGTGGGCGATCCAGGCGAGTGAATTGGGCGGGATTGGTTGCAGGTGACGGGTGTTTTCCTTCTGCCATTTGGCGAGCGAGACGAAGTTTTCCGCATGCTCCATCTTCACGAGTTCCGGGCGGAAATGCAGCATCAGCGAGGTTTCGACCTCGCCGGCATGGATGCCGTAGGTGCGCTCCTCGTCGCTGATCATGCCCTCGGGATGGCCGAACCGGCCCCATTGGGTGGAAACCACCGCCATCGAGAACCGCACCCGCATCTCGCGCGCCACGATGTGCATGATGTCGAGATTGCCGCCATGGCTGTTGACGATGATCATTTTTCTGACGCCCGCTTCGGCGACCTTCTCGCCGATCGCGGTCCAGGCCGGGATCAGGATATCGGCGCCGAAGGACAGCGTGCCGGGCCCGTAGACGTGTTCGTTGGCCTTGCCGATCTCCTGAACCGGCAGCACCAGAACCTCGAGATCGTCGGGGATCATGTCCTGAAGCGTGTCCAGCATGCCGCGCGCGATCGCCACATCGGTCGCGACCGGCAGATGAGGGCCGTGCTGCTCGGTGGAGGCGATCGGCAGGATCGCGATCGTCTTTTCGGCATCAAGTGCTGAAAATTCCGGGCTCGTCAGTTCATTCCAGTAAAAGCGCTTGGCCATGTCTCACCTGTCTGATGTTCCCCGCCGCTTTTCGTTGCGGCGTCTCCGACAGGTTTAGGCAAAGCGCGTGATCGGCAAAAGCATCGTTTTGCGTTCCGGCCGCTCTCTTTTTGCGCGCGGTCTCAGGCCGGCTTCGGTTTGCCCCACTGGGCGAGCGCGATCCCGCCGACGACGAGCACAAGGGCGATCGCGTGGAATCCCGAAAGCTGCTCGTCGAGCACCAGCACGGCGATGATCGTGCCGAACACCGGGATCAGGTTGATGAAGATGCCGGCGCGGTTGGGGCCGATCACGTCGACGCCGCGGATGAAAAAGGCCTGGGAGATAAGCGAGGGAAACAATCCTGCATAGAGCACCACGCCGAAGCCGATGGCGTCATGCGGCCAGATCGCGGAGCCCAAGGCGATTTCGGCTGCCACCAAAGGTATCGAGGCGATCACCGCCCCGCAGCAGAACGAGATCACCATCACCCGCCAGTCGAGCGGCGGTTTCCACCGCAGCGCCACGGTGTAGCCGGAATAGCTGAGCGCTGCGGCAAGGGCGAGCAGGTCGCCGAAATTGAGATCGAGATGCAACAGCTTGCGCATCTCGCCCTGGGAAACAACGGTGGCAACGCCGGCGAGCGTCACCAGAAAACCGGTCATCTGCAGCACGGTCGAACGGGTGCGAAACAGCGCGAAATTGATGGCGAGGATGCAAAACGGCAGGCTCGCCTGGATCATCGACACGTTGATCGCCGAGGTGAGCTGGAGCCCGGAATAGAGAAAGGCGTTATAGGCCGTATAGCCGACCGCGCCGAAGGCGAGGATCGCCGGCCAGTTACGCCTGACCACCGGCCAGTCCCGGCGGATTTGCGGCAGCGAAAACAGGCCGAGAACGATCGCCGCCAAGGTCCAGCGCAGGGAATTGAGAACCATGGGAGAGACGTGGCCGACCGCCAGCTTGCCCGCGGTCATGTTTC
This sequence comes from Martelella sp. UBA3392, assembly GCF_002358775.1. NCBI lineage: Bacteria > Pseudomonadati > Pseudomonadota > Alphaproteobacteria > Hyphomicrobiales > Aurantimonadaceae > Martelella > Martelella sp. UBA3392. Next base: position 39,720 of record NZ_DEPM01000176.1, on the reverse strand, counting down.
CGCCCCAAAGAAATGCCGTGATGGTTAGAAGCAGATAGGCCTGCCATTCGCTGGCGTGCGCGCCTGATTTCATGTCATTCGCCGATCCATTCGAGGGTAAGGACGCAATAGTCCGTCTGCCATGGGGCTGTCACGAGAAAATTTTGCGCTTGCGGGTGAGGGGGATCGCAATATGACAGCGAGATGGTTATAGATGCTGCGGCTTAAACGTGACTTAGGACTTCCAGGTAGGTGATATGACAAATGTTGTAGTGGTCGGCTCGCAATGGGGCGACGAGGGCAAGGGCAAGATCGTTGACTGGCTTTCCGAGCGCGCCGATATCGTGGTGCGCTATCAGGGCGGTCACAATGCCGGCCACACGCTGGTGATCGACGGCGTGAGCTACAAACTGTCGCTGCTGCCGTCGGGCGTTGTGCGCGAGGGCAAGCTCGCCGTCATCGGCAACGGCGTCGTCGTCGACCCGCATGCGTTGATCGCCGAGATCGGTCGGCTGGAAGCGCAAGGGGTGAAGATCTCGCCTGAAAATCTCCGCATCGCCGACAATGCCACGTTGATCCTCTCGCTCCACCGCGAGCTTGACGGCATGCGCGAGGACGCCGCCACCAATTCCGGCACCAAGATCGGCACCACGCGGCGCGGCATCGGCCCGGCCTATGAGGACAAGGTCGGCCGGCGCGCGATCCGGCTGATGGATCTTGCCAATCTGGAGAGCCTGCCGGCCAAGGTCGACCGGCTGCTAACCCATCACAATGCGCTGCGCCGCGGCTTCGGCGCGCCCGAAATTTCCCATGATGCGATCATGGAGGAACTGACCTCGGTCGCCGATCAGGTTCTGCCTTACCGCGAAACCGTGTGGCTGCTGCTCGACAAGAAGCGCCGCGCGGGCCAGCGCATCCTGTTCGAGGGCGCGCAGGGCACGCTGCTCGATATCGACCACGGCACCTACCCCTTCGTCACCTCGTCGAACACGGTCGCGGGGCAGGCTGCGGCCGGTTCCGGCATGGGGCCGGGCTCGCTCGGCTATATTCTCGGCATCACCAAGGCCTATACCACGCGCGTCGGCGAAGGGCCGTTCCCGACGGAACTCAATGACGAGATCGGCAATTTCCTCGGCGAGCGCGGCCACGAATTCGGCACGGTCACCGGGCGCAAGCGCCGCTGCGGCTGGTTCGACGCCGTGCTGGTGCGCCAGGCCGTCGCCACCAACGGCATCACCGGCATCGCGCTCACCAAGCTCGATGTGCTGGACGGGCTGGACGAACTGAAAATCTGCGTCGCCTATGAGCTGGATGGCGAGCGCATCGAGGCGCTGCCGGCCAGCCAGGGCGCGCAGGCGCGGGTCAAGCCGGTCTATGTCACGCTGGAAGGCTGGAAGGAATCAACCGTCGGCGCGCGCAAATGGGCGGACCTGCCGGCGCAGGCGATCAAGTATGTACGCCAGGTTGAGGAGCTGATCGGGGCTCCCGTTGCGCTTTTATCCACAAGTCCTGAGCGCGATGATACCATTCTCGTGACCGATCCATTTGAAGATTAAGAAAAAATCGTAGTATTGTCGCGGCACTGTCCCGCACAATAGGGGTGATTCATGGCGGATTTCACAGCAGTCATTCGGCGCGCGGTCGAAGGCCTTCCGGAACAATCTCCGGAATTGCGCGCCCGCGTCTATGAAAAGGCGCGCTCTGCTGTCATCCGGCAGATGGAAAACATGAACCCCCCGCCGCCGGAAGCGATGATCAAGCGGCAGATCGACAAGATCGATGCCGCGATCGCCGAGGTCGAAAGCGATTTCGCCGTCGCCCTGCCTCCCGATGAGGAGATTGTCGAGGACGGGTTCACCGATGAGGCTCCGGTCGAGGACGATGTCGCGCCGGAACCGCCGGTGGAGGAGCCTTATAGGGACGAAGAACCTTATCGCGACGAAGAGCCGTATGAAGAGCTGCCGGTAGACGAAGTCGCGCCGCAACCTGAGCATCATTTCGAGCCCGAGCCCGAGCCCGAGCCCGAGCCTGAACCTGTGCAACCGCGCCAGTCCGCGGGCTTCCTGCAAGGCGCCACGTTCGAGGCGGTCAACAGGCCCGACAGGGTCGTCTATGAGCGCGCGCCCGATCCCGAGGAGTCCTATTCCTTCGACACGCCGGAGGATGATGAGGAAAGCGATGCCGGATCGGTGGTGGTCGAGCCGGATGAAGACGAACGCCGCGCCGCTGACGATTGGCGCTACGAGGCAGCGCCGGCCGCCGTGCCAACCGAGCCGGCCGTTCCCGCAGGCGGACGGCCTGTTTCCGAGAAGGACTGGGCCCATGTGGACAGCCTTCTGGGGCTTGAACCCGATGAACCGGGTTACGATGATGATGAGCGGTCCTCCGGTTACGGTCGCGACGGCGACGAGACGGGTCGCGGCGGGGCGAAGCGTATTGTCATTGCGGTTGCCGCCATTGTCATTCTGGCGGTGGTCGCGGTCGGCGGCTATTTCGCCTGGCAGGGCCGCGACACGGTGACGGCGCTGGTTGACCCGGGACAGGAGCAGGCTGCCGAAACGCCGGCAGAGCCCGAGACGCCGCCGACAACCGAACCGGAGACGGAAACAGCGCAAGCGCCGGCTGATGACGCTGCGGACGAGGGCGAAGCGGCAGGCGAAAAGCAATTCACCCAGCGGCTGCTGCCGGATGGAACAGAAGTCGAGGAAGGCCTTCCCGCCGCCGGCGCCAGCGCCGGGCCGGCCCGCACCGTCGCCAACCAGACATCCGGCGCGCCCGCAACTTCCGGCTCCACGCAGGAAGCGGCCGCGCCCGCGCCGCCGGTCGGCTCCGCGCAGAAGATGTTCCTCTATGAGGAGCAGCTTGGCCAGTCGGTGCCGTCGGCCTATCAGGGCACGGTGACCTGGGAACTGAAGCAGGAGAACACCGGCACGGCGGTGTCCGAGCCGGTGATCGAGGGCGTCATGAACGTGCCCGAGGCGGGGCTTTCCGGCGTGATCACCTTCCGCCGCAATGACGATTCCTCGCTGCCGGCAAGCCATCTCATCGACATTGCGTTCACGCTCGGCGATAATTTCCAGGGCGGCGCGGTCGACAATGTCCAGCGGATCTCATTGAAGAACACCGAAGCCGCCCGCGGCGATCCGCTGATCGCCGTCTCGGCCAAGATCACCGACGATCTCTATATGCTTGCGCTCAATGATTTTGATCAGGCGCGCGGACAGAACCTGGCGCTGCTCGCCGAGCGCAACTGGATCGATATCCCGATCACCTACCGCAACGGCCGCCGCGCGCTACTGACGCTGGAAAAGGGCACGACCGGCATGGCGATCTTCGACCGCGCCGTCCAGGAATGGCAGGCGCTGGGCGATATCGGCGACAATAACTGATCGCAAAAAAGCCGCGGCGGTTTCCCGTCGCGGCTTCTTCCATGTTCATCCCGAAAAATCCCGGCAATCAGTCGGCAACGCCCTCGCGCACGGCGCGGACCGCCTTGGCGTTGGCGGTCACCTGCTTCTGCACGGCGTCCTGCACCTTTTCGAAGGCGCGGACCTCGATCTGGCGCACGCGTTCGCGGGAGATGTTGAATTCACCGGAGAGCGATTCCAGCGTCTCCGGGTCTTCAGACAGGCGACGGGCCACGAAGATGCGCTTTTCGCGGTCGTTCAGAACGTCCATCGCGGAAGACAGCATGTCGCGGCGGTTTTCGAGTTCGTCCTGGTTGACGAGCATTTCTTCCTGGCTGTCATGGTCGTCGACGAGCCAGTCCTGCCACTGTCCGGATTCGCCCTCGGTGGCGCGGATCGGCGCGTTCAGCGAGGCATCGCCGGAAAGCCGCCGGTTCATCGAAATCACTTCTTCCTCGCTGACATTCAGCTTGGTCGCGATTTCGGTGACCTGTTCTGGCTTGAGATCGCCATCCTCGATCGCCTGGATCTTGCCCTTGAGGCGGCGCAGATTGAAGAACAGCCGCTTCTGGTTGGCGGTGGTGCCCATTTTGACGAGCGACCAAGAGCGCAGGATATATTCCTGGATCGAGGCCTTGATCCACCACATGGCGTAGGTGGCCAGACGGAAACCCCGTTCAGGGTCGAATTTCTTGACGGCCTGCATCAGGCCGACATTGCCTTCGGAAACCACCTCGCCGATGGGAAGACCATAACCGCGATAGCCCATCGCAATCTTGGCGACGAGACGCAGATGGCTGGTGACGAGCTGATGAGCCGCATTGCGGTCGTCATGCTCCTGATACCGCTTGGCAAGCATGTATTCCTGCTGCGGTTCGAGCATGGGGAATTTGCGGATTTCTTCGAGATAACGGTTGAGACCGTTTTCTCCGGCACGGATGCTGGGAAGCGTATTGGCCATGCTTTCACCCCCTTGGTGTTGCAATCCTCTTCAAATCAGCGGCGATCGGCGGGATAAGCCCGCAATCCGACCATCGATTTTCTGGAGGGACAACCCGATTTAAGTATGGCAGGGAGGGCTTTCAAGGGATCTGGATCAAAAACTTTCCATTGACTGGAATGTTTTTGATCGGATTGACCGCTCAGCCCTCGAATGCAGCGCAAAGGGCTGCCATGTCGGCGGGCAGGGGCGCTTCGAAGTGCATCTCCTCACCGGTCGTCGGGTGTTCGATCACGAGGAGAGCGGCGTGGAGCGCCTGGCGGGGGAAGCCACGCACCAGCGAGGCGGCGGGCTCTTCCAGCAAATTGGCCTTGGTCTTGAAGCCACCGCCATACATGTTGTCGCCGATCAGCGGGTGGCCGATATGCGCCATATGCACGCGGATCTGATGGGTGCGGCCCGTCTCCAGCCGGCATTCGACAAGGCTTGCCAGCGCGCTGCCATCCTGCTTTTCGCCGAAACGGCGCGCGACCGTGTAATGGGTGATGGCGAAATCGGCATCGGCGCTGTCGGCCCGTTTAACGGCGCGGCGAATGCGGTCGGGCGCGCGGCCAAGCGGTGCGTCGATCGTGCCGTGCAGCATTTTTGGCCGGCCCCAGATCAGCGCCTTGTAGGCGCGCTGCAGCGGCCCAGTACGGCCGTGATCGGCGAATTGTGCGGCAAGCGACTGATGGGCGGCGTCGTTCTTGGCCACCACCATCACGCCGGTGGTATCCTTGTCGAGGCGGTGGACGATGCCGGGGCGCTTCACCCCGCCAATGCCCGAAAGCGTGTCGCCGCAATGATGGATCAGCGCGTTGACCAGCGTTCCCGTCCAGTTGCCGGCGCCCGGATGCACCACGAGGCCCGCCTGCTTGTTGATGACGATGATGTCGCCGTCCTCGTGCAGGATTTCGAGCGGAATGTCCTCGCCCTCCGGCTCGGCATCTTCCGCCTCGGGCATGATCAGGCTGATGGCCTCGCCACCTTTGACCTTGCGGCTCGGCTCGGTCGCCGGCTTGCCGTCGATCGAGACCGCGCCGGCATTGATCAGCGCCTTCACGCGGGTGCGCGACACGCCGTCGCCCATCTCGCGCGCTATGAAAGCGTCCAGACGCTCTTTCGTGCCCTCGGGGACGAGAAAGTCTTTTCTATCGGCCTGGGTTTGTTTAAACGGGTCGTCTGTCATCTGAACTTTGCAAGTGCGGTTCGCGCTTGTTAAGCGAAACCGGCCCCCGGAGCAATGGACAATGTCGCAACACCGCATTGAAGACGAAGAAGAAGACAAGCCGCTCGACCCCGCGGTCGAGCTGGTGCGGCGGCGGATGCTGCGCTTGCAGGTCGTCTCCGCGCTGATCATGATCGTCTCGCTGATGGCGGTGTTCGGTGCGATCCTGTATAAGGTCATGAGCCGTCCGGATGAGGCGTCGGTCGCCGAGCGCGGCGGCGCGATCGTGCCCGCGGATGCGCCAAGGGCGCTGACGGCGAACCTGCCGCGCGGCTTCGAGATCGCCGATATCAGCTATGGCGACGGCCAGGCGCTGATCTACGGCACCAAGGAAAACGGCGAGCAGACGCTCTATCTCTTTGATATCAATACCGGCCGCATGGCCGCCGATGTCGAAATCCGCTTCGACTGAGATGGCCGC
>NZ_DEPM01000176.1:26521-33316 GCF_002358775.1 Martelella sp. UBA3392 | reverse complement strand
AAGGATCTGGTCGGGCGGCAGGGCCTGTTCATCGCCGAAGGCACGGTGGTGCTGCGGGTGTTGGCCGAGGCGGATGCCGCAAGGTTCGAGGCCGATCGCATCCTCGTGCTGGAAAACCGGCTGGCGGGCATTGCGGACGTACTGAAAAGCTATCCGGCCAGCGTGCCGGTTTTCACCTGCAATGCGGCGGTGATGAACGCGATCGCCGGGTTCGACATGCATCGCGGGGTTCTGGCGCTGGGGCGCATCGCCGGTCGGTCGACGGCGGAAGAGCTGATCGCCGCACTTCCCGAAGACGCGCTCGTGGTCGTCTGCATCGGCCTCTCCAATCACGACAATGCCGGCGCGATCTTCCGCAACGCGACCGCGCTCGGCGCCGATGCGGTGCTTCTCGACGAGACCTGTTGCGATCCGCTTTATCGCAAGGCGCTGCGCGTTTCGGTTGGTTCCGTGCTGAAGATGCCGTGGACGCGAGACGGCAAGGGGTCGGAAATCCTGTCCGCGCTGGCGCGCGCCGGCTTCGACGTCGTCGCTCTTTCGCCCTCAGGCGGCGAGGCCGTGCATCATCTTGTGCCGGGACGGCGGGTGGCGCTCGTGCTGGGAACGGAAGGCGAGGGGCTCCCGGTCGATATCATGGAGGCGTTTCGAACCGTGCGCATCCCGCAGGCCCCCGGGCTCGACAGCCTCAATGTCGGCAATGCGGCCGCGATCGCGCTCTATCAGCTAGCGCTCGCGAAAGGCCGCATCGGCTAAAGCGTCGATCTACCGCGTTTCGCCGAGCAGGGCGCGGGCGCGTTCGGCAAGGCTGATCCGGTGAGTGCTGCGGCCTTGATCGCGCGAAAGCGCGGCTTCCAGCGCATCGCGCGCGCCCTCGCCGCCCTCGCGATAGCGATAGGCGATCATCATCGCGGCAAGCTCGGCGAAGGCCGCGCGCAGGGCCTCGTCCTCGCGATCCGAGCCGGCGGCTTCATCCACCTGGCTGCAGATCGCCGCATAGCGGGCTTCGATGTCTGTTTTCAGGTCGCCCAATCCCGCGCTCCGCTCAGAAGGGGTTCCAGGTCGGCCGCTCGGTCAGCTTCAGATAGCCGACATTGACGCCGAGACGCGCGCCGATGCCCGAGCGCACCGGAACCAGGATGACGTCGCGGTATTTGTAGACCTGCATCGAAAAGCCGGCAACGATATAGGCCGAGCCGGAAACGCCGCCATAGCGGTGGTAGAGGTCGGGCACCGATGGCAGGTTGTAGACCAGCATCATCACCCGGGAGCCGTCGCCGCCATAATCGATGCCGAGCGAGGGGCCCTGCCAGAACACCTTGTGGGAGCCGACATTCTTGGTGTTGAGCGTGCCTTCGCCGTAGGTCAGGCCGGCGATGAAGGCGCCGGAGCCTTCCGCCCCGAGAATATAGCCGTTGGGCAGGCCGTATTTGGAAAACGCGTTCTGTAGCGTCTGGGCAAGGCCCGAACTCGCCTCGCCGAAGAAAGTATTGCCGGCGGCGACCACTTCATCCGGCGAGAATGTATCGGATTGCTGGGCCTGCTGTTGCGCTCCGGCCGGAATGGCCGCGAAGACCATCATCAAGAAAGCGAAGACAAGTGCCTTTATGGACCTTACGGCGTTTGTGGCAAACATGGCGGTTCCATTCCTGTTGCTTTTTGGTCTGGTCCGTTGCCGCCGCGAATTTTCATGGCGACGACCTGGCGGACGGCGGACTTTTGGCAGACATTGTGGGCCATACCCCTTAACAATGGATTTACCAAATGGGAGGATTTTCCCGGAAGGCGATTATCGCTTGCCATGGCGCGGCGATACCAGCAAAAGACAGGGGCGGCCGCTGGCCGCCTGATCCGAAGGATGGTGGACGCGATGAAGAACCCGAACCTGACCCTGAGCGGCGCAGATCTTGCGGCCTTGCTTGCAAGCCGCATCTGCCACGATGTCGTCAATCCGATCGGGGCTGCCGGAAACGGGCTGGAACTGCTGGACGAGGGCGGTATGGACGAGGACGCGCTGCAGCTCATCCGCCAGAGCACGCTTTCGGCCACCATCCACCTGAAATTCGCCCGCATCGCCTTCGGCGCTTCCGGCACGCTGGACACGCCGCTCGATACCGGCGAGGCGGAGACGGCGGCGCGTGATCTGATCGGGCTCGGCAAGCGGGTGACGCTCAACTGGAGCGGCCCGCGGATCAATGCGCCGAAGAACCGGGTCAAGCTGCTTTTGAACCTGTTCCTGGTCGCCCAGTCCACCATTCCGCGCGGCGGCACCATCGATGTCGGTCTCGATGCGGCGGGCGATATCTTCGCCTTCATCATCCGCACCCGCGGCAATTATGTGCAGATGCCGGCCGATTTCGCCCGCATCTATGGCGGGGTCATGGAAGACCCGATCACCTCGCATAATGTGCAGCCCTATTACACCGCGCTGCTGGCGGAGGAGTCCGGCATGGCCATCGAATTCGTGGTCAATGATGGCGAGGTCGTGTTCGAGGCCAAGCCCGCGGCCTGAGCGCTGATTCCCGCTTTCTTTTGCAGCGCAGCAGGCGCTATCCCATTTTTGCCAAGCTTTACGGCTATTCTTCCGGCATTGAATCGCTCGCAGGTCGGCTCCCGGGAAACAATTTCCCGCCCGAGCCGTTTCTGCGAAGCCGGAACTGCAATTTTCCCGTCAGTTTCTGAGGGAGAGCCCAGCTGTGAGATATCCGCATTTTCCCCCGGCCTTGCCGGCGGTCTCGAGCGTCTTTGCGCGCAAATCCAGCCGATCCCCGGTCGCCATCCCGTCGCCGAGCGGAACAATTGTTCGCAACCGCGCAACGGGTAAAGCCCGCACCGACGGCATGTCCTCCCGTCTCCAGCTGCGTGATGCCGACCGTGCCTGATCGAAACTTCCGAAACAGAGGGACCGCGAGGCTCAGCATGGGCGCGCTTGCGGGCGTCGGGCTGGCGCTTGCCGGGTGCGCCTCCCAGCAATTGCAGCAAACCGCCCAGCAGATAGACCTGATGGAGCAGGAGTTCAGCGCGCAGCCGCCCGAACCGCCGGCCGACGGATCGGTGCTGGGGCCCACTGAACTTCTGGTGAGCGCGGAAAGCGCCGGCAAGGATTTCATGCGCGCCCGGATCAGTCGCGCGCGGGCGATGCTCGAACTCGACAAGGTGAAATCCGCGCGCCTGCCGCGCATCAGCGCCGAGGCGCGCCAGATTGCCACCTATACCGGCGATGATCTCGGGGATGTGGCCGGGACTTCGAATATCGTGCTCGGCGTCAACTGGGACATCTCGAAGGCACTGCTCCGCCTCGACCAGCCGTCGGTCGATGTCGCCGGCCGGCTGATCCCGGTGCAATACCAGATCGCTCAGCGCACCGCGACGTCCAACCTTCTCAACACCTACAATGAATATACGACCCTCGATTTCAGGCATAAAAATGCCGTGCTGAAGGAAAAGGGGCTTGCCTGCCGGGCCGGCGATGTCGAGGCGGAGGTCGGCAACGAAGAGGCCACGCAGCGAGAGTTGAAAGCGCTCAGGGCGCAGGTCGCCGCCGCCCGGCGCGAGGCCGACGCGGTGTCGCGATTGCTCGCCTCGAAACGGGATGAATTGCTGGGCCTTGCGGGCCTTGCCGAGGGCGGCTATCGCGTGGCCCCGGAACGTTCCGTGCTGTCTTCGCTTTCCGGCTTCGAGTCGATGAAAAGCGACGATGCGGAGGCCTGTTTCGCAAGCTCCGGCAAGAAGCGCTTGGAGGATCTGCTCGTCGAAGCCTCGGCCGCGCAGCTCGACCTTGCCCGGCAGTCGCGTTTCACCAAGCTGAAAACCTCGATCCCCAGTTTCATGACCCAGACCGGCGGCCTCAATCTCCAGTTTCTGGTGTCCTATGTCCTGCCGCTGATCGATGAAGGCGATGCGCTGCGCATGACGCAGAATGCCCGGCTGACGCTTATGGAGACGATCCTGAGCGCGCGCGACAACCGACGCGACTTCATGAACGACTTCAACGCCCTGAAGCTCGGCATCGCCGCCGCAGAAAGCGACCTCGCCGCGGCGAACGCGGCGCTGGTGCGCGCGGAGAACCAGTTGCAGAACGCCGACGAAGCGGCGCATTGCGGCGAGAGTGTCGATGTCGAGAAGGCGAAAACCTCGGTAGCAGCCGCGAAATTCAAGATCGACATGCTCAAGAGCCGCCTCCTGCTGCTTTGCGCCCCGCTGAGCGATAAGACCAGCGATGAGACGGGTGCGGCACAGCTTGCCGGGATGCGAAGCGGGAAATGAGGTTCTGAGGGCGCGTTCGGCCCGGACGGCCGGGAAGGGCGCCGGCTCAAACGAAAAGCGGCGCCGGAGCGCCGCGTTCTTCAGCCTTGTGAACCGCGTCAGGCGCGTTTCATCTCCTGCTGGTCCTGTTCGCGCAGCACATAGCCGCGGCCCCAGACGGTTTCGATGAAGTTGGTGCCGCCGGCGGCATTGGCGAGCTTCTTGCGGAGCTTGCAGATGAAGACGTCGATGATCTTCAGTTCCGGCTCGTCCATGCCGCCATAAAGGTGGTTGAGGAACATTTCCTTGGTCAGCGTGGTGCCCTTGCGCAGCGAAAGCAACTCAAGCATCTGATATTCCTTGCCAGTCAGGTGAACGCGCTGGCCGCCAACTTCGACGGTCTTGGCATCCACATTGACGGCGAGATCGCCGGTGGAGATGATCGACTGCGCGTGGCCTTTTGAGCGGCGCACGATGGCGTGGATGCGGGCGACCAGCTCTTCCTTGTGGAACGGCTTCGTCAGGTAGTCGTCGGCGCCGGAGCCGAAGCCGCGCACTTTGTCGTCCGTGCCCGACATGCCCGAGAGAATAAGGATTGGTGTTGCGATCTTCGAAACCCGAAGCGCCTTGAGCACTTCGTAGCCGGACATATCCGGCAGGTTGAGATCGAGAAGGATGATATCGTAATCGTAGATCTTGCCGAGGTCGACGCCTTCCTCGCCCAGATCCGTGGTGTACACGTTGAAGTTTTCGCTCTTCAGCATCAGCTCGATGCTTTGTGCTGTGGCGCCGTCGTCTTCGATTAAAAGAACCCGCATGTCTTTCCCCTTGAACCGCCGCTATGAAAGGTCTGTTGTCGCCCCCGACGCGATACGGACTCAGTGATGACCTGATTTGGAAGCTGCCATCTAATGGTTAACAAATTCTGATTCTTTTTGGCAAGACAGCCAGAAGATATTAATGAACATTAGAATGGCGTTGATTTCATTGAACTTTTTTAATCTCAAAAGCCGATAAAAAAGATTAACCAAAACTGCTAAGTGACTCATCTGACTCGCTAGTTTTTGTTTGAATCCGATAACGCGGTTTACCGACCCTTAAGCCCTGACGGCTATGATCGGACATGACTGTAAACGAAAGGTTACCGCGATTTCGATTTCGTTAATCATTTTTGGCGCGAATCAGAAACCGAGGGGGGACCGATCCGCTATGCGTTCGTCAGCCGGGGAGTTTTGCGTATGAAGGCACGAAACAGTCTGTTGCGTCTGAAGGCGTTTCAGGTAAAGGAAAAGAAGCGGCAGTTGCAGCAATTGCAACTCATGATGGATGAATTCGCCCGTATGTCCGGCGAGCTCATGCAGCAGATCGCCGCCGAGGAAAAGAAATCCGGGATCACCGACCCCGGCCATTTCGCATATTCGACATTCGCGAAATCGGCGCGCCAGCGGGCCGACAATCTGGCGGTCTCGGTCGCCGACCTGCGCGAGCAGCGCGACAAGGCCGAAGCCGAGCTCGCCGAGATGGAACTGGACTATGAGCGCGCCGCCGCCCTCGAGGAGCGCGATGCCGCGGGCCGCAAGCGCGCCTGAGGGCTAAGCCGAGGGGAACCGCTAACACCAAAGGCCGCATCGCGATGATGCGGCCTTTGGCTTTTTGTGGGACGGACGTGATTGGTCTCGTGGAGTCTCGGAGGGTTTCCGCAAAAACAAAGCCGCAGGGGCTGAAATCGGGCGGCGCCGTCGTCGTCCTTTGCAGGATCGGCTTCGCGGATGACCGGTCTCCGCTCTTTCAATCGCGGCCTGGCTGATCTCGGCTGAAAGCAGGCATTGATGCGGCGACACTTCTGCCCTGCCGCGTCAAAAACGCCTTCGATGAGATGGGCCGAAAGGAAACGTGCGGGTCGTCCGGCGCCAGCCGTCACCCGCGGGACGGCGCGATGCCGCGCCGGTCAGTTGCGATATTGCTGGATCCGCGTCGTGCGCAGGCCGGCAAGGCCGTGATCGTCGATCGATGCCTGCCAGGAGAGGAATTCCTCCACCGTCAGGCAGTATCGCTCGCACGCTTCTTCCAGGCTCAGCAGGCCGCCGCGCACGGCCGCCACGACTTCCGCCTTGCGCCGGATCACCCAGCGCCGCGTATTGGAAGGGGGCAGGTCGGCAACGGTCAGCGGACTGCCGTCGGGACCTATGACATATTTTGCGCGAACGCGGGCTAGCTCGGTCATCGTACTCTCTACAAAACTCACAACCTACGCTCACAACCTAGCGCCACACTTTTAAAATTTGCCTAAGGCAAGTGTAACGCTCTGGTAACCAGCTTTTCCGGCTTTCATGCGGGCGATGTCGGAAAGGAGAATTTGCATGGGCGAAGCCGCGCGAATGCATCCATCGCGAGAACCGGCGACCCGGCGGCAGGGATGGTATCCGGAGGGACATGCCAGTCACGAGTTGGACAGATCGGGCAGGAGATGGGATCGCGGCGCTGATCTTCAGCGTCAAGGATCCATAAGAATTTGATTTTCTTAGGAAAATTGGAGCGGGCGAAGGGATTCGA
>NZ_DEPM01000176.1:10408-26208 GCF_002358775.1 Martelella sp. UBA3392 | reverse complement strand
GAAGGGATTCGAACCCTCGACCCCAACCTTGGCAAGGTTGTGCTCTACCCCTGAGCTACACCCGCTCATAAAACCCGGCCGGGGGTAGTTCTCAGGCCGGATATGTCGTCTCGGCGACGACGAGGGCGTATATGGCCCAAGCGGATTTCAAATGCAACAGAGAAATTACGGGAATGGCGCATTTTTTTGCTCGGTCGGCAAAAGCTCTGTATTTCAGTATTTTAGCCGAATAGCGGTACGCCTGCGAACATTGGCAAAGAGCATCGGCGTCTGCTGAATGAAGCGAGGAAGGCGGGCAAGTCGGGCTGCCGGGCCATTGGTGCGGCGACCATTGCCGCGTCAACCGGCGCGACGGAGTTGCATTGACCGCCGTTTGGTGTTGAAACAGGCGTCAATTCGAAACCGGAACGGCCCTGATGACCAAGACCTCCGACGACGTGTTCGCCTTTCTCGACGGACTCGGCATCTCCTACCAGAATCACGAGCATCGGCCGGTGTTCACCGTGGCCGAAGGCGATGACCTGCGCGAAAAGATCCCCGGCGGCCACACCAAGAACCTGTTCGTGAAGGACAAGAAGAGCCGCTATTTCCTGCTCACGGTGGAAGAGTACGCAACCGTCGACCTGAAGACGGTGCATACGCTGATCGGGGCGTCGGGACGGGTCTCCTTCGGCAGGCCGGACGCGTTGATGGATTATCTTGGGGTCGAGCCCGGCTCGGTGACGGCGCTCGGCGCCATCAATGATGATGAAGGCCAGGTCACGTTCATTCTCGATGAGAGCCTGATGGAGAACGAGATCATCAACTGCCATCCCTTGCGCAACACCGCCACGACCTCGATCGGGCGCGATGATTTGTTAAGCTTCGTCAGGGCAACCGGGCACGAGCCGGTTGTCTTGAAAGTGACGGTGTGACACACGATCTTAAATCCAACAGAGACGGGGCCTCGAAGGCCATACGGAGAGAGTGATGAGCGGATTTGACAACCCCTATGGTGGTTCCTTCGGCGGCCAGATGAATGTTTCGGCCGATGGCGCCGTGAATGGCGCCACGCCGCCCGGCGGGCTGATCAAGGACACGACCACCGCAGCATTCGGCAAGGATGTGATCGAGGAATCGAAGAACCAGCCGGTGCTGGTGGATTTCTGGGCGCCCTGGTGCGGCCCGTGCAAGCAGCTCGGTCCCGTGCTGGAAAAGGCGGTTACCGCCGCCGGCGGCAAGGTCAAGCTGGTGAAGATGAATATCGACGAGCACCCGTCGATCGCCGGCCAGCTCGGCATTCAGTCGATCCCGGCCGTCATCGCGTTTTCCGCGGGCCAGCCGGTGGATGGCTTCATGGGCGCGGTTCCGGAAAGCCAGGTCAATGAGTTCATCGCCAAGCTTTCCCAGAACAGCCCGTCCGAGCAGGACCGCAAGGCCGAGATCGCCGAGGCGCTGGACCAGGCCGAGCAGATGCTCGCAGATGGCAAGCTGCAGGAGGCCGGCCAGCTTTTCGCCGCGGTGATGCAGGCCGACCCGGAAAACCCCAAGGCGCTTGCCGGGATCGGGCGCTGCATGGTGGCCGCCGGCCAGCTCGACCGCGCCCGCCAGGTGCTGGAGCAGGTGCCGGAGGAGTTGCGCGAAGATGACGCCATCAAGGCGCTCGCCACCAAGATCGAGCAGATCGAGGAGGCGCGCAAGTTCGGCGACCCGTCGGCCCTGGAACATGCCTTGGCCCAGAACCCGGACGATCACGAGGCCCGCATGAAGCTCGCCAAGGTGCTGAATGCCGAAGGCAAGCGCGAGGCGGCGGCCGAGCAGCTTCTGATCATCATGCGCCGGGACCGCGAATTCGACGATGATGGCGCGCGCCGCCAGCTCATCGCGTTTTTCGAGGCCTGGGGGCCGAAGGATCCGGCGACGATTGCAGCCCGCCGCAGGCTTTCGACCATCCTTTTCTCGTAAGGGACCAGATCACCATGCAGGTTGGCAATGCCCGTTATCTGACCGCCAAGGATCTGCCGGAGAGCGCTCCGGTGTTTCCGCTGACGGGCGCGCTGTTGCTGCCGCATGGGCAATTGCCGCTCAACATTTTTGAACCGCGCTATCTCGCCATGGTCGATCATGCGATCGCGGGCAACCGGCTGATCGTCATGGCGCAGCCCGCCCGTCATGACGAGACGCTTTCGGTGACCGATGACACGCCGGTTTCCAATATCGGATGCCTCGGCCGGATCACCTCGTTCGCGGAGACCGGCGACGGGCGGTATCTGGTGGCGCTGGCCGGCATTTGCCGGGTGCGGTTGATCGATGAGGTGAAAACGACGCGGCCGTTCCGCAGCTTCACCATCGCGCCGTTCCTGGGCGATCTCAAAATCGAAGGGCAGGATGACGGCGTCGACCGGGCGGGCCTGATCCGGGCGTTTCGGGCCTATCTCGATTCCGAAGGGCTGGAAACCGAGTGGGATCATATCGAGCAGGCCAGCAATCTCACCCTCGTCAATTCGCTGTCGATGATGGCGCCCTTCGGCCCCGCCGAAAAACAGGCCTTGCTGGAAGCGCCCGATCTCAGAGCGCGGGCGGCGCTGTTCATCGCGATTATCGAATTCGCGCTTGCCGGCGATCCCGGCGATCGTCTGCAATAGGGGCGAACCATGATCGCCAGGGAAGCCGGGATCGATCCCAAAATGCTCGAACTTCTGATCTGCCCGCTGACCAAGGGCCGGCTTTCCTATGACGACGAACGTCAGGAGCTCGTTTCGGAGAAGGCGAAGCTCGCCTATCCCATCCGCGATGGCGTGCCGATCATGCTGGCCTCCGAGGCGCGTCCGCTTGACGACTGACGCCGCCCGA
This sequence comes from Martelella sp. UBA3392, assembly GCF_002358775.1. Taxonomy (NCBI): domain Bacteria; kingdom Pseudomonadati; phylum Pseudomonadota; class Alphaproteobacteria; order Hyphomicrobiales; family Aurantimonadaceae; genus Martelella; species Martelella sp. UBA3392. The sequence continues at coordinate 23,376 of NZ_DEPM01000176.1, read as the reverse complement.
TCGTCCCCACTTGCTGGCGGCAATCCGCTGATCTAGTCTTCGCTTTATTAACTGAATTTGCACGGCAAACCGGAAATGGTTTCATTCCGTAAAGATTTCCGGATTAACGTGCATCAAAGGCGCGGCGGCGCAGGCCTTGCGCGGGAACAGACAAGGAGCATGGCGCGGGGTGCCGGACTATGCTCCGGAAGCATCGGATTGCCCCCGTGGCGCGGCCGGGCGGGCGGTTCAGGACGGAGAACGGATGTCGCGTGTCATCATGCAATCGCCTGCCGGAGACGAGTTTTATCCGGTTCGGGTGGAGCGATCCTATTTCAAGCGCGGCGACGCAATCGTGGAGGGGGATCCGCTCTACGATCTGGCGACCGCCAATGGGCGGCAGTTGCGGGTCCGCGCAACCCATGGCGGCCGCGCGGTGTCGCCGCCCTTCGAGGCCGGCGATTTCCTGAACGCGCCGGAAAGCCTTCTCGAGATCGAAACCGGATTTCACCAGCGCGCGCGGCCAGACCCGCAGCCGGTCAAGGCGCCCGCGGTTCCCGCGTGGGATGATGATGTCGACGAAGAGGTCTGGGATGAAGCCGCGCAGCAACGGCCGAAGCGGGATCCGCGCAAGGTTCTGCTGTGGCTCGGCGGGGGCGTCATCGCCGCTCTGCTTGTCTGCGTGGCGGGCTGGTTCGCGCTGTCCTATATGCCGCTTGCGACAGACAGCGCGGAGACCGGCGGCTATTACGGCGCGCGCGCCGGGCTTCAGCCGCTCGGGGGCAAGCGCCGGCTTTTCGTGTCCGATGAACAGCAGGAAAGGTTCGAGCTATGGCTCGGTTCTTGACGTCTCTTCTCCTGGGATGGCTTGCGCTGTTGCCGCCGGCCGCTGCGGGCGCTGACGGCAATCGTCTGGTGGAGGCGCGGGGGCAGAGCTATAGCGCCAGCTTCACCGCGCCCACGGCGGATGAGCCTTCGACAAGCGTTCTCATCTGGGACGCGGACCTGCATATGGCGCTGGAGAATGACGCGCCGGTGCTGACCGCGCGCTTTCGCTATGAAATGGAAGACTGGCGTTATCTGTTGCCGACGTTCGGGCCGGGTGATGTGCAGGTCTGGTCGCCATCAGGCGAAACCGGCGCGCGATTGCCCGAGGAGGCGCCACGCATCCGGCCTTCGGGCATTGAGATGATGTTCCGGTTTTATGCGCCCGCGCAGAATTCCTATGTCGGCGTATCGCAGCGGATCGCGACCCCCGGCGCTCCGGGCGAATGGGTCGAGAGCCCGCCGTCGCGGCCCGGCTGGGACCGGACGTTTATCTGGCTGAGCGGCATCAACAAGGATGCGTGGCTGTCGCCGGAAACGGCGCGCTCTGTCTGGCAAAGCGAGCTTCGCCCCGAAGGGGTGGAGATCGTGCAAGCGGCGTGGTCGGCGGACGAGTTGACGGCGTTTCTGGCGGAAAACAATATGCGCAACCGCGCCGTGGCCGCCGCCGAAGCGGTCAACCGGCTGCTCGATGGCGTCGCGCGCAGTTTCGGTTATGAGGTGGCGGCGATGCGCGAGGACCCGCAACGCTATCTGGAGCCGGCCTTTCGCCGGGGCGTGCCGATCGCGCTTCTGCGCAAGCTCGAGCGGCTGCAAAACCTGCCGAACGGATTGAAGCAGGGCGATGCCGCCGCCTATGAACAGGCCCGCCGGGAAGCCGGCGCGATCATGGCCGCCATGGAAAGGGCGACCGATGCCGGCGAGAGGCGGAGCGCGGAACCGGGCGGGAACGGACAGTCAGCCGGGGAGGGCGTCGATGAGTAGGCGGACATTGCGGCAACGCGGATCTCTGTTCCTGAACGCGATTCTGGCAGCCTGTCTCCTGTCGTATGCTGCAGCCGCCGCAACCCATGTCGAAGGGGTGGATGGCAACGAGGGGCGGGATCGCAGCTTGGCGGCCATCGTCAGCGGCATCGACCGGGTGGTCTGCTCGGGCACGGTCATCGGTCCGCGCCATGTTCTAACGGCGGCGACCTGTGTGATCGATCCCGAAACCGGCGCGCCGTTCGAAGACCGCCAGATCATGCCGCGCATCGATCTCGATGACGGCTATATTCCCGCCGGGCGGCGCTTCGTTCAACGCGTCTATCTGCCCGCCGCCGACGCGCCCTTCGGTCCGGGCGCTTCGCTGAACGACCAGCCTGCCATCGTCGAAGTGAGGGAGGCGGACGGGCAGCCGGCCTTTTCCGAGGTCACCGCGGAGGCGGGCTTTCACTACGGCCATGCCGGCAATGACGAGGGGCTGAGCGTGGACTTCTATGACGCCGCGACCGGCGGGCAGATGGCGAGCGACGGCTGCGCGGCGCTTGCGATTGAGGCCGGGGATCTTATGCCGTTGAACTGCGCGCTGCCGGAGGGTGCCGCCGGCGCGGCCATCCGTTCGAGCTCCGGCATTGTCGGGATCTATCTCGGCCCCGGGCGCGGCCGCTATATCGGCAAGGCGGAGCAGGAGGGGATCGGCCGAATCATGACGGGGCTTCAGCCCGGCCAGTTCCGCGTGATGGAAGCCGGTTACGCGCCGTTCATTTCGTTCGTGCTGATGAATGGTTGCAATCAGCCGGTCAGCTATATCGCCCGCTATCGCGCGATCGAAGCGCGCAAGGACCTGCCATTCTCCACGGTGTCCGGAGAGATCGAGGGCGGGCGAAGCGCGATCCTGCCGCTCAAGACCGAAAACGGCGTGATTTATCTGCGCGGAACGGCCGATGGCGGCCGACTGGTCTGGGGCGGTGACCATCGCTTCGAAGGAGAAGGATATTTCAAGGTGGCGATCGCCGCCTGGGGCGACCATTTCCATACGCTGAACTGCGGCGAATAAAGCGCCTCACGCGTCGTCCTTGCCGCTGAAATAGTGCCGATCGGGCGAGAAGAAGAAGACATAGGCCATATAGGCGGCGGCGCCGCCGAACGGGATCGCCCAGAAGGGCGAACCGATAAACAGCTCGGCCACAGCCCAGCCAGCGGAGATCGCGACGGCCAGGATGCGCACCCAGAGCGGTTTCAGCGAAGGGTGTTTGAGATCGAAACTCTTCCGCCAGTCCATGCCCGCCATGATCGCCCTTTCTCCTGCGGATGCCCTTCCTGCAAAAGGGGGCTCCGCTCTTTCTGTCTGTCTCGCGCATGTCGCGGCGATTTCGCCCGTCCGCGACAAGCGGGTCTACAATGGATAGCCCTGATCGCGGCATGCATTCAAGCCGTTCGGGACAATCAGGTCAGAACCGCGATCACCTCGGTGGCGCCATATCCCAGATTGTAGGTCGCTGCTCCGGTGAAAGATAGCTGCGCATCGTCGCCGGCCGCAAAATAGGCGATTGCGGTGGACGAGAGCGTAACCTCGTCTCCCCCCGTCGCGCCGCCGCGCACGATCACCACGTTTTCCGAGGCGTTTTTTTGCAGAGTGACCGTAAACGGGCCGCTCGCGGTTGCCGAGATATTGAGGGTAACCGCGTAAAAGCCGCTGACCGGAAAGGACAGCTTTTCGCCGCCGCCGGCAACCGCCGCGCCGAGAGAGAACCCGCCCTCGCCGGTGTAAAGCGTGTCGAAGCCGAGCGCGGTTGGCGTGTCGATCAGCGTGGCGCCGACGGCGCGCGCGGCGCGCGCGAGCGGGCGTTCAGGCATGACGACCGCGCCGGAGGGGGAAACGCGCAGCGCCTCGAACCAGCTTGCGCCGTCCGGGCTGACCTTGATGGCAAAGCCGTCGGTGCCGGCGAGACCCATCTCGGCGCGGCCGGACCAGCCGGTCTGGAACAGCAGCGAGGCGGTGTCGCCGGGCGTCGCCTTGTTGATCTTGAGCTGGTGACCGGCCCCGGCATTGTTCAGCAGCGTTGCGGGAGAGGACACCGAAAGACGATTGGTGGCATCCGCCGCGGCATTGATGCCGACGGACGCGAAAGTTGCCTCATCGGGAGCCGGCGGCGTGACCCAGACCGCGCCGTCGAAGACGCGCCATTTCGCATCGGTGCCGAACCAAGCGGTCCAGCCGGCGGCTGGCGCTGCGAACTGCCAGAGGCCATCCTGATAGATCGCGATCTCCCCGGCATGGCCGGAGAACAGGCCGGTCGGGCTTTCGCCGACCAGATGGCAGTCGCCGTCTTCGGGCGTTTCCGGCGGGCTGTCGTCTTCTCCCTCAAGCGCGAGATGAACGACGGCGTCGAGACGCTGCAGCGCCTCGTTATGGGTAACGTGTTTTTGCGCCTGGGCGGGCATGATAAAGGGAAGGCCCAGCTTCGATGTTGCATCCGACATGAAAATCTCCTTCGCGGGCTGCGTTGTCACAAGCCTAGTCCCGCGCGGGATGCCGGGGAAAATGGTTGGTGCAGGGACGGTTAAGGAGAATGCTTCTTGAGCCGGGAGCCGGGAGCCGGGAGCCGGGAGCCGGGAGCCGGGAGCCGGGAGCCGGGACCACGTTCGCGCGGGTGTTTGGCAAGCCCGCATGTCTTGGGGACGCGGTCGAGCGCTGCGTTGACGCGTCAGGCGATGGCGCCGGTCCTCTCTGACGTCGCGACGCGATAGGCGATGGCCTCGCCGATATGCATGCGGCCAACCTGGGCCTTGCCGTCGAGATCGGCGATCGTGCGGGCGACCTTGAGGACGCGGTGATAGCCGCGGGCGGAGAACCGCATCTTCTCGGCCGCCTCGCGCAACAGGGCCAGCCCCGCGGCATCGGGTTCCGCGAGTTTCTCGATCAGGTTTGCCGCGCAGCGGGCGTTGACCGTGACCGCCTTCTCATCGAGCCCGGCAAAGCGCTCGCGCTGGGCATTGCGGGCGCGTTCCACCCTGCGCGCCACCGCGCTGCTCGCTTCGCCCGTCGATTTCGCGCCGATCAGGTCGATCGCGCTGACGGCGGGTACATCGATGCGGATATCGATCCGGTCCATCAGCGGGCCGGAAATGCGGGCCTGATAATCGGCGGCGCAGCGCGGGCCGCGCGCGCAGGAATGGCCGGGCTCTCCGGCCATGCCGCAGCGACACGGGTTCATCGCCGCGACCAACTGGAAGGCGGCAGGGTAGGAGACGCGGTGGTTGGCGCGTGCGATCACGCATTCGCCGGTCTCCAGCGGCTGGCGTAAGGCGTCGAGCACCTGCGGCGAGAATTCCGGGAACTCGTCGAGAAAAAGCACGCCGTGATGGGCAAGCGAGGCCTCGCCCGGCCGCGCTTTGATGCCGCCGCCGACCAGAGAGGCCATGCTTGCGGAATGATGCGGTGCGCGGAAGGGGCGGCGATCCGACAATTTGCCGCCGGCAAGCTTGCCGGCGATCGAGTGGACCATCGACATGTCGAGCAGTTCCTGCGGCAGAAGCGGCGGCAGGATCGAGGGCAGGCGGGCGGCGAGCATGGATTTTCCCGCTCCCGGAGGGCCAACCATCAACAGATTGTGCCCGCCGGCGGCTGCCACTTCGAGCGCGCGCTTGGCGCTTTCCTGTCCCTTGATATCGGCAAGGTCCGGCAGGTCGTGCGGTGCCGCGCGCACGGCCGGGTTTGGGCGTGACAGCACCTGTGTGCCCTTGAAATGATTAGCGATGCCGATCAGGCTCTTGGGGGCCAGAATGTCGATATCAGCACTTGCCCAGGCGGCTTCCGGGCCGCAATCGGCCGGGCAGATCAGGCCCTTGTCGAGTGCGTTGGCGGCGATGGCCGCGGGAAGCGCGCCTGCAACGGAGGCGATCGTGCCGTCAAGGTTCAGTTCGCCGATCACCACATAGCCCGCGAGCGCATCGGCTGGCACCGCCCCGAGCGCCGCCATCAGCCCGAGCGCGATCGCAAGGTCGAAATGCGAGCCCTCCTTCGGCAGGTCGGCCGGCGCGAGATTCACGGTGACCCGCTTTGGCGGAAGTGCCAAGCCCGTGGCATGCAGCGCCGCCTGCACCCGCTCCCGGCTTTCCGCCACCGCCTTGTCCGGCAGGCCGACGATCTGCATGCCGATCTTGCCCGGCGCGACCATGACCTGGACATCGACCGGAACGCCCTCGATCCCTTGAAACGCAACCGTATGAACGCGTGAAACCATGACCATCCCGCCCGCTTGCCTGTATCCTCAGGTTGCAAGGATTCCATAACTCGCGCTTACTTGCAAGAACAAAAAGAGAACTTTTATTTCTCCTTCGTGTTCAACGGGATAGACAGATCGCCCGCGCCGCAGTAAATCTCGGGTCGAAAGCAAAGAGGGTGCCATGGGACTGACGACCGAAGAGCGGATACTGATCGAGCAGCACGTGACCAACAGTGCCAAATCGCCAGCGGCTGCCTATCTGCTGTGGTTTTTCCTCGGCTGGGCCGGCATTCACCGGTTTTATCTCGGCCGCATGGGGTCGGGCCTTGCCATGCTTCTGCTTAACGTCATCGGCGGACTGACCGTCGTCTTCGTCGTCGGCTTTTTCCTGCTTGGCATCTGGGCGCTATGGTGGATCGTCGATCTGTTCCTGATCTCGGGCATGATCGACGCCCAGAAGAACGAGATCCGCGCGCGCCTCACGCAGCAGGCGCTGGCGGGCGAGAACAGATCATAGACCGCCGCGCTTCTTCTCGATCGCATCCCACATCAGGCTGGCAATATCGGCGCCGCCGAATTTCTTCACCTCGCGGATACCGGTCGGCGAGGTAACGTTGATTTCCGTCATGTAGTCGCCGATCACATCGATGCCGACGAGGATGAAGCCGCGCTCTTTCAGCGCAGGGCCGATGCGGGCGCAGATCTCCTTTTCGCGTTCGGTCAGGCCGGCGGCTTCCGCGCGGCCGCCGACATGCATGTTGGAGCGGCTGTCGGTCTCGGCCGGTACGCGGTTGATCGCCCCGGCGAATTCGCCGTCGACCAGGATGATGCGCTTGTCGCCCTTGCGCACGGCCGGCAGATAGGCCTGGGCGATATAGGGCTCGCGGAACATCTGCGCGAACATTTCCAGAAGCGAAGTGAAATTGCGGTCGTCGCGGGTGGAGTGGAACACGCCCGCGCCGCCATTGCCATAGAGCGGCTTCAGAATGATATCGCCCATTTCCTCGCGGAAACGGCGGATTTCGCCGACATCCTTGGTGATCAGGGTCGGCGGCATCAGGTCCGTGAACTCGGTGACGAAGATCTTTTCCGGCGAGTTGCGCACCCAGGCCGGGTCATTGACCACCAGCGTCTTCGGGTGGATGCGCTCCAGCAGATGGGTGGAGGTGATATAGGCCATGTCGAAGGGCGGGTCCTGCCTGAGCAGCACCACATCCATGGTCGAAAGGTCGATCCGCTCCGGCGCGCCGAGCGTGTAATGGTCGCCCTCGACATCGCGCAGCGTCATCGGCTCGACGGTCGCAAACACCTTGCCGTCGCGCAGGCTCAGTCGGTCGGGCGTGTAGTGGAACAGCTTGTAGCCCCGGTTCTGCGCCTCGAGGCTCATGGCAAAGGTCGAATCGCCGCCGATCTTGACGGTGGAGATATGGTCCATCTGGACGGCGACGTTCTTGATTGCGGCCATGAAAAGCGTGTCCCGGTTGGTTTGAGGCGACACGATATTTAGTCATCGCGCCGCCCCTTGGCAATCGCAGGCGTCGCTCAGGCGGCCGAAAGCCGCTTCCCGGTGGCGTGGTCGTAGAAATGCACCTTTTCCGGCAGCACCGCGAAGGTGAGTTCGTCGGCAAGCGGGATCTCCGGGGAGAGCGCTGCCGTCAGCCGCTCGCCGCCGGTCAGGCAATGGGCAAGCCGCGTGGCGCCGAGTTCCTCGACATAATCGAGCCGGGCCTTCAGGCCGGCGCCCGCCGTTGGCTGCAGGTCTTCCGGGCGGATGCCGACGGTGACCGGACCATCGGCGGGCGGAGCGCTGGAAAATTGCATGCTGTTGTCGCCGATCGTGAGTTGGCCTTGCGTCAGCTTTCCCTCGACCAGGTTCATCGCCGGCGAGCCGATGAAGTTGGCGACGAAGGTCGAGGCCGGCTTGTGGTAGACGTCGAGCGGCGTGCCGATCTGTTCGATCCTGCCGCCATTCAGCACCACCAGCCGATCGGCGAGCGTCATGGCTTCCAACTGGTCGTGGGTGACGTAGATCGAGGTCGTGCCGAGACGCTTCTGCAGATGCTTGATCTCGCCGCGCATGGAAACGCGCAGCTTGGCGTCGAGGTTGGAGAGCGGCTCGTCGAACAGGAAGGCTGCGGGCTTGCGCACGATCGCGCGGCCCATCGCCACGCGCTGGCGCTGGCCGCCGGAAAGCGCGCGCGGCTTGCGCTCCAGATAGGGCTCAAGCTCCAGCATGCGGGCGGCTTCCGCGACCCGCTCCGCGATTTCGGCCTTCGGCGTGCCGCGGTTCTTCAGGCCGTAGGCAAGGTTATTGTAGACCGTCATATGAGGGTAGAGCGCGTAATTCTGGAACACCATGGCGATATCGCGCTCGGCCGGGTCCATCCTGTTGACCACCTTGCCGGCGATCTTCACTTCGCCCTCGGTGATGGTCTCAAGGCCAGCCACCATGCGCAGAAGCGTGGACTTGCCGCAGCCGGACGGGCCGACCAGCACGATGAACTCGCCATCGGCGATCGCGATATCGACGCTGTCAACGGCGCGCTGATCGCCGGAATAGATCTTGGAAACCTTCGAGATTTCGATTGCGGACATCGTTGTTGTTCCTATTTGTCGCTTTCGGTCAGGCCCTTGATGAACCAGCTCTGGAAAATCACCACCATCAGCACGGGCGGCAGCATGGCGAGCACGGCAAGGGCGAAGGCCTGATTATATTCGGGGATCTGGGAACCGACCCAGACGAGCAGGATCTGCTTGATGCCGCGCACCAGCGTGTAGAAGCTCTCGTCATTGGTCATGATCATCGGCCAGAGATACTGGTTCCAGCCATAGACGAACATGATGATGAAGATCGCGGCGATCATTGTCTTCGACAGCGGCACCAGAATGTCGATGAAGAACTTGAACGGCCCGGCGCCGTCGATGCGGGCGGCCTCCAGCAGTTCGTCGGGCACCGATTTGAAGAACTGGCGGAAGAAGAACGTGCCGGTGGCCGATGCCAGGAGCGGTACGATCAGGCCGGTATAGGTGTTGATCAGCCCAAGCTTGGTCATCACGTCGTAGGAGGGCAGGATGCGCACTTCCAGCGGCAACAGCAGCGTGGTGAAGATCATCCAGAAGAACAGCGTCGAAAACCGCGAGCGGAAATAGACCAGCCCATAGGCGGCCAGCATCGACAGCACGATCTTGCCGACGGCGAAGCCGACGCCGAGGATGAACGAATTCATCACCATGCGCGCGCCGGTCACCTCGCCGGTGAAGCCGCCCTTGCGGGTCAGCAACTCCTTGTAGGTCTCGACGAAATCGCCGCCCCAGCTCACCTGCAGGCCGTTGATATGGACATCGATCGCCGTGTGGGTGGAGGTCATGAAGGCCACGAACACCGGGCCGATCATGAAGAATACGCCGAACAGCAGGATGATGTGATCGATCAGTTTTGTTCTGTGCATGGCGCTTTCCTCAATTGTAGTGGACGCGCCGCTCGATGAAGCGGAACTGGAAGAAGGTAAGCGCCAGGACGATGATCATCAGGATGACCGATTGCGCCGCCGAGCCGCCGATGTCATTGCCGCGGAAGCCGTCCATATAGACCTTGTAGACCAGCGTGATCGGGTTGTTGGCGGCCTTGTCCTTCACGATCACGTCGATGATGCCGAACGTGTCGAACAGCGAATAGGTCATGTTGATGATCAGCAGGAAGAAGGCGGTCGGGGCCAGAAGCGGCAGCGTCACCGTCCAGAACCGGCCGAGGCGCGAGCGGTTGTCGATCGCAGCCGCCTCGCGCACCGAGACCGGGATCGACTGCAGGCCCGACAGGAAGAAGATGAAATTATACGGGATCTGCTTCCACACGGCGACGGTGATCATCGCGAAGGCGGTGTCGAAATAGTTGATCCCGACCTTCATGTCCCAGCCGAACCAGGACGCCATTTTGACGAACGGGCCGATATGCTGGTCGAAGAACATCATGCCGAGCAGGCCCGCAACCGGCGGGGCGATCGCATAGACCGAGATCAGCAGCGTCTTGTAGCTGCTCGACCCGCGGATCACGTCATCGGACTTGGAAGCAAGCAACAGCCCGAGGGTCAGCGACAGGAAGGTGACGATGATGGTGAAGATCACCGTGAACCGCGCGACCTGCAGATAATAGGAGGATGTCAGAGCGACGACGTAATTGTCGAAGCCGACGAAGGTCTCGCCGAAACCGAAGGGGTCCTCCAGAAAGAAGGACGAACGGATCGCCTGCGCCGACGGCCAGTAGAAGAAGATCACGATGATCGCCATCTGCGGCAGCACGAAAAGATAGGGCAGCAGGGCCGAATTGAACTGGACGCGCTTCATTTTCTGTTTCCTGTTGCGGTCGGGGCGACGAACCCGCCTATGCCGCATGGCCCCCAAGTCTTCTCGCCCCGGAGGGGAGAGCGACAGTGAGGGGGGAGACCCACCCCGCGAACGCCCTCACGATTGGAAAGGCTGCATCACCCTCACTGCCCCTTTCGGGGCATCTCTCCCGCAAGCGGGAGAGAGTATTGGGAGCAAGTTCCATCATGCGGAGCAAACGCGACCGCCGTTTGCGACGGGGATTGCATTTGGCAAATACGCCAAAATCCGGGGGCGTTAACCCCCGGATCGGCAATTTTCGTGTGCGGCGCCTTAGTTGCCGGCGGTCTTGGCGAAGCGGGCGAGAAGGGCGTTACCTTCCTGCTCGATCGTTGCCATCGCGTCCTGAACCGAGGTCTCGCCCGCGAAGATCTTGTTGTATTCGCGTTCCATCACTTCGCGGATCTGCGGGTAGAAGCCCATGCGGTAGCCCTTGGACCATTCGCCGCCCGGCAGCGAAAGCTGCTGGATGCCGACTTCGGCAACCGGCTGCTCTTCGTACCAGCCATCTTCCTTTGCCAGTTCATAGGCCGCGGTGGTGACCGGCACATAGCCGGTGGACTTGTGATAGAAGTACTGGATTTCCGGCGAGGTCAGGAACTGGAAGAAGTCGGCCGTGCACTTGTTCTCGTCGTCGGACTTGCCGGAGAGCGCGAAGAGCGCGGCGCCGCCGATGAAGGAATTGGTGCCGGCGCCGTCGATCGAACCCCAATAGGGCAGGAAGGTCGCCGAGAACGGCATCTGGGCCGTGCTCTGCAGGCCGCCGAACGAACCGGAGGAACCGATCCAGAGTGCAACCTTGTTTTCCTCGAACGGCTTCTGGTTATCGGACCAGCCGGCGCCGTAATAGCCGAAATAGCCGTTGTCGTACCAGTCCTTGAGCTTTTCGTACATCATGACGTGCTCGGGCGTGTTCACCAGGATCTCGGTGCCCTCGACGCTGTCATAACCATTGTTGTTGGTCGCGAACTGGAGATTGTTGCGCGAGAAGAAGTTCTCGGTCATTTCCCAGGTGAGCTGCGACTGGACGAGCGGAACGTAGCCGGCGTCCTTCAGGGCAGGCGCGATTTCCTCGAACTCTTCCCAGGTCTTCGGCGGCTCGACGCCGGCCTTTTCGAAGGCTTCGGTGTTGATGTACATGATCGGCGCCGACGAGTTGAACGGCATGCCGACGAATTTGCCGTCGCTGTCGGCGTAGAAGTAGCGCACGCCTTCGATGAAGTCTTCGCGGTTGAAGGTGTAGCCAGCGTCGTTGATCAGGTCTTCGGCCGGAACGGCAGCGCCCTTGGCGTTGATGATGGTGGCGGCACCTGCGTCGAACACCTGGAGAATGTTCGGCTGCTCGCCCGAACGGAAGGCGGCGATGCCGGCGGCGAGCGCTTCTTCATAAGTGCCCTTGGAAACCGGCGTCAGCGTGCAGGCGTCCTGCGATGCGTTGAACTTCTCGGCGATCTGGTTGATGACTTCCTGGTTCTTGCCGCCCATGCCGTGCCACCAGGTGATGTCGGTGGCGGCGAAAGCGGTCGACGTGGAAAGGCCGGCGGCGAGCGCGGCCAGAACAAATTTCTTCATGATCAAATTCCCCGGTTCTCAAAATCATCGATAGCGATGATTACCGGGGAGGTAGCCTTGCTGCGTGACGGGCAGACGACGGTTTTGTTGCAGAATTGTAAAAGCGCGAGGCTCGGGGTCAGAACGCGTCGGGAAAATGGCGCGGAAGGCGGCCCGGCAGGCAGGCGACGATGTCGTAGCGCTGCGACAGGCGGTGAAAATCGGGCTGGCGTGCTAGCCAGATATCCGAGGCCGCGCGGATGCGGCGCATGGCGGATGGCGTCACGGCGTCGATCGCCACCTGCGCCTCGCGCCGCGCCTTGACCTCGATGAACACGGCGAGATCGCCCTTGCGGGCAATGATGTCGATCTCGCCGGCATGGGTCTTGTAGCGGGTGGCGACGACGCGATAGCCCTTCAGACGCAGATAGATCACGGCCAGCCATTCGGCGCGATGTCCGCGCCGTTCGGCCTTGCGGCGGGCTGTCGGCGCGTCAGCCATCTTTCAGCGCCAGAAGCTGCTGGTAGAGTTCCTTGCGGGGCAGGCCGGTTTCCTTCGCGGCCTGGGCCGCCGCTTTCGCCGCCGGCATTTCGGCCGCGAGTTTTTTCAACAGCGCAGTCACATCGCCGGCATCCGGGGTGGCCCCGGCAAGCGGCGGGCCGATCAGCAGCACGATTTCGCCCTTGACGGTCTCGTCGCGATAAAGGTCCGCCAGTTCGGCAAGCGAGCCGCGGCGGAAGGTCTCGTGGGTCTTGGTCAGTTCGCGGCAGACGGCGGCCGGCCGCTCGCCGCCCAGCACCTCTGCGGCTGCCTCCAGCGTGGCGGCGATTCGATGCGGGGATTCGAAGAGGGCAAGCGTTGCCGGCACGTCGGAAAGCTCCGCCAAGCGGTCGCGTCGCGCCTTGTCCTTGCCCGGCAGGAAGCCCGCGAACAGGAAGGCATCGCTCGGCAGGCCGGCGCCGACGAGCGCGGCAAGCGGCGCGGATGCGCCGGGGATCGGCACTACCTTGATATCGGCGGCA
>NZ_DEPM01000176.1:8470-10073 GCF_002358775.1 Martelella sp. UBA3392 | reverse complement strand
GCCAGCCGGTAGCCGGGGTCGGACACCAGCGGCGTGCCGGCATCGGAGACCAGCGCCACCGTCTTGCCTTCGGAAAGCGCCTCCATCAGTTTCTCGCCGGCTTTTTCGGCATTGTGCTCGTGATAGGCATAGGGGCGCTTGCGGATTGCGAAACGGTCGAGCAGCTTGCGGGTCACGCGGGTGTCTTCGCAGGCGAGAATGTCGCAGCCGGCGATCGTCTCGAGTGCGCGGATGGTGATGTCGCCGAGATTGCCGATCGGAGTCGCCACCAGATAAAGGCCCGGCGAAAGAGGCCGCGCCTCGATCGGATGGCCCGCGATTTCGAACCGATTGCTGTTGTCTTCCATCACCATCTTCCCGGCATTTTCATTGTCCGTTTGACCACGGCATGGGAGCGCTCGCAAGGGGCGTGGGGTCTCAGCCTGCGATCAATGGGGAGTAAGGGGTCTCACCCCTTGCAATCCGGACGGATTTGCTGTCATTTTGTCACCCCGCCTGCGCCCCTGCGGCGCATGCCAGTCGCCGTCCGCGCAATAAGAGTGAAAGCGAAAGTCATGCGTATCACGCTTGAGAGATCAAACCTGCTGAAGTCCCTGAACCATGTGCATCGCGTGGTCGAGCGGCGCAACACCATACCGATTCTCTCCAATGTGCTGTTGAAGGCCGAAGGGAACGATCTCGAGATGAAGGCGACCGACCTCGATCTCGAAATCACCGAAAAGACGGCGTCGATGGTCGAACAGGCGGGCGCGACCACCGTGCCGGCGCATCTGCTTTACGAAATCGTGCGCAAGCTCGCCGATGGCGCGGAAGTATCGCTTGCCACGGCCACCGACGGCCAGACCATCTCGGTTGCCTCCGGCAAGTCGAAATTCTCGCTGCAATGCCTGCCGCAGGAGGATTTTCCCGATCTGACGGCCGGTTCCTTCAGCCACGCCTTCAAGCTGAAGGCGAGTGATCTGAAGATGCTGATCGACCGTACCCAGTTCGCGATCTCCACCGAGGAAACCCGCTATTACCTGAACGGCATCTATTTCCACGCCATGGCCGAGGGCAAGGCGTTGAAGCTGCGCGCCGTTGCCACCGACGGCCACCGTCTGGCGCGCGCCGAAATCGACGCGCCGTCCGGTTGCGAGAACATGCCGGGCGTCATCATACCGCGCAAGACGGTCGGCGAATTACAGAAGCTGCTCGATGATCCGGAGATTATTGTCGCGGTCGAGGTGTCCGATGCCAAGATCCGCTTCACCATCGGTTCGGTAGTGATCACCTCCAAGCTGATCGACGGCACTTTCCCGGATTACCAGCGCGTCATTCCTGCCAACAATGACCGTGAGATGCGCATCGATTGCGCCGATTTCACCAAGGCCGTCGATCGCGTGTCCACCGTGTCGTCGGAACGCGGGCGCGCGGTGAAGCTGTCGCTTGCCGAGGGCCAGCTCACGCTCACCGTCAACAACCCCGATTCGGGCAGCGCCACGGATGAACTTGCCGTCGGCTATGACAGCGAGCCGATGGATATCGGCTTCAACGCCAAATACCTGCTCGACATTACCGGCCAGTTGACTGGCGACGAGGCGGTCTTCCTGTTCGCCGATGCCGG
>NZ_DEPM01000176.1:0-8049 GCF_002358775.1 Martelella sp. UBA3392 | reverse complement strand
GCTTTTCGCGCGGGCGTTTTTATGCGAACTGCATCGCGGTGAAACGAGACGAAGGAGCCGATGACATGAGTGCACGCGACCGCCTGATTGTGGGTCTGGACGTTCCGACCGTGGCCCAAGCGGAAGCCATGGTCGAGACGCTTGGCGACACCGTTTCCTTCTACAAGATCGGCTACCAGCTCGCCTTCGCCGGCGGGCTTTCCTTCGCCCGCGAACTGGCGGAAGACGGCAAGCAGGTCTTCCTCGACATGAAGCTGCTCGATATCGATAACACGGTGGCCAAGGGCGTCGAGAATATCGCGAAGATGGGCGTGACCATGCTGACGCTGCATGCCTATCCGAAGGCGATGCGCGCGGCTGTCGCGGCTGCGGCAGGCTCGCCGCTCTGCCTGCTCGGCGTCAGCGTGCTCACCTCGATGGACGACGAAGACCTGATCGAAGCCGGCTATGCCGCAACCGCCGCGGCGCTCGTGGAAAAACGCGCCCGCCAGGCGGCCGAGGCCGGCATGGGCGGGGTGGTGTGTTCGGCGGCCGAGGCGCGGGTCGTGCGCAGCGTGATCGGACCCGAGATGGCGGTGGTGACGCCGGGCATCCGCCCGGCGGGCTCCGTTGCCGACGACCAGAAGCGAGTGATGACGCCGCGCGATGCCATCGCCGCCGGCGCCAGCCACCTCGTCGTCGGACGTCCGATCGTCAAGGCGGATGACCCGAAAGCCGCCGCGCGGCGGATTGTCGATGACATCGAGGCTGAGATGCTTGGGGCGGCGAACGGCTGAGACACCCTGCGCGCCGCGGCCTGTGTCGCAAGGGCCACGGCGGCCCGCCGAGGCTGTGCGATATTAACCGCCGCGACCTCTTGTCCCTTCACCTTCGCGGTCAATTGGGCTAAGGGGGAGCTATCATCCAAACGAGAGGCTTGTCATGACGCTATCGAACATTCCCCCGCTGGTTACGGTCTTCGGCGGTTCCGGTTTTGTCGGTCGCTATGTCGTCCGGGCGCTGGCCAAACGGGGATATCGCATCCGCGTTGCCGTTCGCCGTCCCGACCTCGCCCTGTTTCTCCAGCCGCTCGGCAATGTCGGCCAGATCACCTTCATGCAGGCCAATCTGCGCTACGAGGAATCAGTGCGCCGCGCCATCCACGGCGCCGACCATGTCGTCAATTGCGTCGGCATCCTGTTTGAAAGCGGCAAGAACGGCTTCGATGCGGTGCAGACCGAAGGTGCGCGTCTGGTGGCCGAAGTCACCCGCTCCGAAGGCGCGAAGCTCACGCACGTGTCCGCCATCGGGGCCGATGCCGACAGTCCGTCACACTATGCCCGCTCCAAGGGCGTGGCCGAAGCCTCGATCAGGGAAATCTGTCCCGACGCGGTGATCGTGCGGCCCTCGATCATCTTCGGTCCGGAGGACGATTTCTTCAACAAGTTCGGCAAGATGTCGCTGATCTCGCCGTTCCTGCCGCTGATCGGTGGCGGCGAGACCAAGTTTCAGCCGGTCTATGTCGGCGACGTCGCCGAGGTGATCGCGCGTTCCGTCGAAGGCAAGCTTCAGGCAGGCAGCGTCTACGAACTCGGCGGTCGCGACGTGCTGACCTTCCGCGAATGCCTGGAACTGCTGCTTTCGGTGACCGGCCGCAAGCGCGCGCTCGTCTCCATGCCGTTCGGCCTCGCCTCGCTGTTCGGCGGCATTGCCAGCCTCATTCCGTTCATTGCGCCGCCGTTGACCTCCGACCAGGTCAAGCTTCTGAAAGCGGACAACATCGTGTCCGAAGAGGCACAGGCGGAGGGGCGCACGCTCGATGGCCTCGGCATTCGCCCGGCACAGCTTGAGGTGGTGTTGCGCACTTACCTCGTTCAGTATCGACAGCACGGTCAGTTCGGGAAAATCGCTTGACGGTAAAATGGGGCGGGTGCATATCCTGCCCACAATTTCGCAAAAATTTCGCCACATTCGGGAACCTGTCACAGTAGTTGCGCCTTTACTGTTTATTGGAAAGTCATCGCTAAGATGATCAAGCGGGTTCGTATCAAAAGGGTTTCTGAAACGATGGGTAAGTCTATCGCTGTTTTGTTCGCAGGCGCGGCATTGATGATCATGGCGGCCTCTCTTGCCGCCCCCGGCAGCATTGCCGCGGGCAAGCCCGGCTGCGCGCCCGCCTACGGGGTCGACCCCTGCGCGCTCGCCGCCGTCAACTGATTCCATTCGTTGATCAATTTCCGTTCGGCCCGGCTCAAGCTTTCGTGAGAGCCTTGGTGACGGGCTGACGATAATTTAATCTTGACAATCAGCCTCGCCTTTTGCAAAACAGCTCTCATCAGAGACTTATGTCAATGGTGGAAGCATGCTGGTTTGCAGTTGCAATTTCATTACCGAAAAGGAAATTGAACAGACCATCGTCGAGCTGCTCGACGAGGACTGTTGGCAGCTTGTTGTTCCCGCCAAGGTTTATCACCGCATGGCCAAGCGCGGCCGCTGCTGTGGATGCTTCCCGAATGTAGCCGATATCATCGTCCGCACGACCGAGGCCTATCACAAAAATAGTGACTCGACCGAAGCTGAGATATGTGATTTTTTGAGCCGCCTCAAAGAGTTCCACCAAAAGAACAGGAGAGCGGACATTGAAAGGCGACAAAAAAGTTATCGAACGGCTGAACGAAGCTCTGTTTCTTGAGCTCGGCGCCGTCAATCAGTACTGGCTGCATTACCGTCTCACGAAAGACTGGGGTCTGACGAAGCTCGCCGAGAAAGAGCGCGCGGAATCGATCGAGGAAATGCATCACGCCGACAAGCTGATCGACCGCATCATCTTCCTCGAAGGCCATCCCAACCTTCAGACCGTGGCGCCGCTGCGCATCGGCCAGACAGTCAAGGAAGTGCTTGAATCGGACCTGGCCGGCGAATACGAAGCGCGCAATTCCTACAAGGAATCCCGTGACATCTGTCACGAGGCTGGCGATTACGTCAGCATGAAGCTTTTCGAAGAACTGATGATCGACGAGGAAGGCCATATCGACTTTCTCGAAACCCAGCTCGATCTGCTGGATTCGATCGGCGAGCAGAAATATGCCCAGCTCAATGCCGCATCGAGCGAGAGTGCCGAATAACCGCTCCCTGGCATTTTCGTGATTCCCTAAGGCCCGGATTTGTCCGGGCCTTTTTTATTGCACGCGGTCCGCTCGTCAGTCCGTCAGGTGCCGGAATTCGTCGACGACCCTTTCATAGACCGCGCGCTTGAACGTGACGATCAGCCCGGGGAGGATGTCGATATCGGCCCATTGCCAGGCGTCGAACTCGCGTTCATGGCCGTCCGGCGGCGGATCGATCGCGATTTCGCTGTCGTCGCCGAGAAAGCGGAAAGCGAACCATTTCTGGGTCTGGCCGCGGAACCTGCCGCGCAGGCCGATGCCGATCAGGTGATCGGGCAGGTCGTAATTGATCCAGCCGGGCGCCTCTCCGATGAGTTCCACCGATTTCATGCCGGTCTCCTCGTAAAGCTCGCGGATGGCGGCCTCAAGCGGGGTTTCACCCGGATCGATCCCGCCCTGCGGCATCTGCCAGAGCTGCGGGGAGCCGTCGGATTCCGAATTGTTTTCCGAAAGCCGGCGTCCCAGCCAGATCTTGCCTTCAGGGTTCAGGATCATCACGCCGACATTCGGCCGGTAGGGCAGTTCATGGGCTTTGCGCATGGGGGAAAGTCTCGTCCGATGGGGTTTCTTTCCGCCATGCCTAAAGCAAAGCGCGGCGAATGGGAATTCCTTCGTTCCTACCCGATGCTGCCGCTTGGCGTGGCGTATAAAATGTCTGGCGCCCCCGGCGTATTGCTTGCAGGCGCCTGAAAAGCCTGCCATGTCTTGCGTCGTATTGCAGAGGGGGATTTTCGGATGATGGCACTTCCGTTTTTTATCGGCGCGGGCGCGGTTTACCTGGCGCTGAAGGATCGAAAGGGGGCGGCGGTGGCGCTCACGATTGCCGGCTTGCTGCTGCTTGTGGTGCTCTACCGGCTCCATGCCACCGATACGCTCGATCTGTCGCTGTAGGAGGGGAACGTCATGCGTGAAACACTGGCCGCCACATTGAACGCGCTCGCCCTGCTGGCGATTTCCATCGTGCTGCTGTTCGCCTTCTATGCACAGTTTGCCTATGGCGAACTGCCGTGTCCGCTCTGCCTGCTGCAGCGCGCTGGCTTTGTCATGGTGGGCGTCGGATTGGCTTTGAACGTCATTTTCGGGGTGGCGCCGCGCCACTACGGGCTGATGATCCTGGGCGCGCTGTCCGGCGCGGTACCGGCGCTCCGGCAGGTGGCGCTGCATGTGGTGCCGGGCACCGGGGCCTATGGCGATCCCTTCCTCGGCCTGCATTTTTATACCTGGGCTTTTCTGGTGTTCGCGCTGGTCATTCTCGGTTCGGCAGCCATGCTGGTGCTTGGCGGCTTTGCCACCGCCCCGGCGCGCCGGCTTTCGGGGCTGGGGCTGGTGGCGGTCGTGTTCTTCGTGCTGATGACGCTCGGCAACGGCGTCTCGACGCTGGCCGAATGCGGGCTCGGTCTCTGCCCGGACAATCCGACGAGCTACGAGGCGCTGGACTCGCTCTCCGGGCGGTGAGGGTTGCGGGCAACCGCCGCGCCGCTTTCATACCAGCCCTTGCTGCGGTTGACGATATAGACCACCGACAGCATTACCGGCACCTCGATCAGCACGCCGACAACGGTGGCGAGCGCCGCCCCGGACTGGAAGCCGAACAGGCTGATGGCGGCGGCGACGGCGAGCTCGAAGAAGTTCGAGGCGCCGATCAGGGCGGAGGGGCCGGCAACGCAATGCTGCTCGCCCGCCGCACGGTTGAGCAGATAGGCAAGGCCGGAGTTGAAATAGACCTGGATCAGGATCGGCACGGCCAGCAGCGCGATGATCATCGGCTGGGCGATGATCTGTTCCCCCTGAAAGCCGAACAGCAGCACCAGCGTGGCCAGCAGCGCGACCAGCGAGGCCGGTTGCAAGCGCGCAAGGAGGGAATCCAGCCGCGCCGTGGAGCCGCCCGCCAGCAGCGAGCGGCGGATAATCTGCGAAATGATCACCGGGATCACGATGTAGAGCGCGACCGACAGCACCAGCGTGTCCCACGGCACGGTAATCGCCGACAGGCCGAGGAGCAGCGCCACGATCGGCGCGAAGGCGACGATCATAATCGCGTCGTTGAGGGCAACCTGCGACAGTGTGAAATGCGGCTCGCCCTTCGTCAGGTTCGACCAGACGAACACCATGGCGGTGCAGGGCGCGGCCGCGAGAATGATCAGCCCGGCAATATAGGAATCGATCTGGTCGGAGGGCAGATAGGGCCGAAACAGCCAGCCGATGAACAGCCAGCCAAGCAGTGCCATGGAGAACGGCTTCACCGCCCAGTTGACGAACAGGGTGACGGAGATGCCGCGCCAGTGGCGGCCGACTTGCGCCAACGCGGCGAAATCGATCCGCAGCAACATCGGTATGATCATCAGCCAGATCAGCACGGCGACCGGAAGGTTGACCCGCGCCACCTCGATGGCGGCAATGGCATGGAACGCCGTGGGGAAAAAATGGCCGAGCGCAACGCCCGCGACGATACAGAGAGCCACCCAGACGGTCAGGTAGCGTTCAAAGGTGGACATGTCAGATGGCCTTCGTGCTTTTCTCGGTTGCGCCATCCATGGCGCCGATCTGCTTCATATGCGTGTCGATCCCCGCGGAATCGATGGTTTCCTGGGCCAGATTGAGGAAGGCCATGATCCGGCTTTTCAGGAATGTCGCGGTCTGGGCGAAGGCGCGCTGCTTTTGTTCTTCCGTGCCGGAAACGCCTGCCGGGTCTTCCACGCCCCAATGGGCGCGCCTGCCGCTGCCGCGCATGATCGGGCAGCTCTCGCCGGCGGCGTTGTCGCAGACGGTGATGATGAAATCGATCTCGGGGGCATCGGGTCCGGAAAACTCGTCCCAGCTCTTGGAGCGGAAGCCCTCCGTGGGGTAGCCCATGGTCTCAAGCGTCTTGAGAGCCAGCGGGTGAACCTCGCCCTTCGGCCGGCTGCCGGCGGAAAAGGCATGGAAACGGCCGGCGCCTTCCTTGTTCAGGATCGCCTCCGCCATGATGGAACGGGCGGAATTTCCGGTGCAGAGAAACAGAACATTAATGGTTCGGTCGGTCATTTCGGGTGTCCTCGTGGGTGGGGTCGGCATTGGCGCAGCATGGCTGAAGCCCTTCGATCAGCGGCGCGCAGATGTCCGCATTGCCGCCGCAGCAATCCTGCAGGAGATAGAGCATGACGGCGCGGAAGCGCTCCAGATCGGCCCGGTAGATGATCGAACGCCCCTGGCGCTCGTTGACGATGATGCCGGCACGGGAAAGCGTCGAAAGATGCGCCGACATGGTGTTTTGCGGAACGTCGAGCCTGCGGGCGAGTTCGCCGGCCGCAATGCCGTCCGGTTCGCTTTCCACAAGCAGCCGGAAGGTCTGAAGCCTTGTCGGCTGCGCCAGTGCGGCCAGCGCCGCGATTGTCTGATTCTCATCCATATATCCAGAATAATGGATATATTATCTTTGTCAAGCGTCGACCTTGGCCTTCGCGATCGGGAAGGGTATGACGAGCCGGAAGCTTGCGGAGTGAGCGACATGACCAAGTGCCTGATGCTGGATGTCGACGGCGTCATCATCAGCGGTCCGGACGGCCAGTCCTGGGCCCGCGATATAAAGCGTGATCTCGGCATCGACCCGGACCTGCTCGAAACTCATTTCTTCATACCGCACTGGCCGGAGATCGTCGCCGGCAAGAAGGCGCTGCGCGCGGTGCTGGAGGAATGTCTGCCGGTGCTGGCAGCGCCGGTCTCACCGGATGATTTCATGGCCTACTGGTTCGAGCGCGATTCGACGATCGACCATGACGTGCTTGCGGCCTGCGACCGGCTGCGCGCGCGCGGAACCCGCATCTTTCTCGCCACCAACCAGGAACACTTACGCGCGGAATACCTGATGGCCGAGCTCAAGCTGTCCGACCGCGTTGACGGGATCGTCTATTCGGCGGCTGTCGGCGCAAAGAAGCCGGATCCGGCGTTCTTCGAGGCGGCCGAGGCAAAGAGCGGCTTTGCCGGGGCGGACCATATTCTGGTGGATGACCAACTCAGGAATATCGAGGCGGCGCGGGCATTCGGCTGGCACGCGCTCCACTGGACCGGCGGCGAAGACCTTGAGGCGTTGGTGGATGCTGTCGGCCAGCGCGAGGGGTAACGATACGGGGCTGCTACGCGAGGATAGACGCCGAGGATGAGACGGTGCGCCTGATCGCTGATGTCACCTTCCGATGATGCGCAATGTTGGCTAGAACGACGGCATGCAGACGGCACCCCATCAAGATGAACAGATACGGTCGACCTTGGCGCTCCTGCGCCGCGTTCTGGGCGATGCGCTGCTCGGTGCTTACCTGCATGGATCTGCGGTGTCAGGCGGGCTCCGGCCGCAGAGCGACATTGATCTGCTGGCGGTTGTTGATGCCGGGCTGACCGCGAGCCAGCGCAAAGCTCTGCTGATGAACCTGCTGCGCCTCTCCGGTCGTCACCCTGCCGCAGCCGGCGCCCCCCGTTGCCTTGAGGTCACGGTATTTTGCCGGGCTGACCTTGCGGGCGGTGACTACCCGGTGCAGGCTGAATTCCTCTATGGAGAGTGGTTGCGGGGCGCCTTCGAGGACGGTGAGATCCCGATACCGGAACGTGATCCCGAATATTCCCTGATTATCGCACAGGCTCGTCAGCAGGCCATTTCCCTGCTCGGGCCAGCTGTGGGGGA
The DNA here is from genome assembly GCF_002358775.1 of Martelella sp. UBA3392. Taxonomy (NCBI): domain Bacteria; kingdom Pseudomonadati; phylum Pseudomonadota; class Alphaproteobacteria; order Hyphomicrobiales; family Aurantimonadaceae; genus Martelella; species Martelella sp. UBA3392. The sequence goes on along the minus strand of NZ_DEPM01000176.1, from coordinate 249 downwards.
ACTGCTGCCGGATATCTCGATAGAGCATGTCCGGCAGGCGATGCGCGATGTCCTTCCCGGTCTGCTGAGCGGGCTGCGCGGCGACGAGCGGAATGTCCTGCTGACGCTTGCGCGGATGTGGTACACAGCCAGCACGGGGAAATTCGTCACGAAGGACGCCGCCGCCAGTTGGGCGATCCCGCGCCTTCCGGACCCGGATGCCATGATGCTGGATCATGCGCGCCGGGCCTATCTTGGCGAGGTCGCAGA